>JAYUSX010000377.1:0-22663 GCA_043755475.1 Actinomycetota bacterium | reverse complement strand
GACAGGTCAGATCCACCGGGCGACGATACCCGCGGGTGACATCACGGCGGCTCGAGGGTCATCACGGCGGTGGCGTGATGCCCCACGTCGCCGAGGAGGGGACCGATCAACGGGACGTCGGTGCGTGTGCGGGCGCTCACGTCGACGCGCACGACGCCGGCGCCGTCGGACACGCCGATACGGATGTCGTTCAGCCGTGCGCTCTCGAGCACGCGTGACGCTTCGGTGCGGCCGGCGCCTGCGCTGTTCGCAGCGACCGATGCCACCCGAGCGGCTTCTCGGGTCGCGTGTTGCACCAGCAACTCGTCGCGCACCACCACCGCCACTTGAACGACGCCGAGCAGCACCAGGAGCACCACGGGCAAGCACAACGCCAACTCGACGACGGCTTGCCCTCGGTCGGATGCCGTTGGCTCTGCGTGGTTCGTCACGTCACACTCGGCTGAGCACGGCATCGATCACCCGATCGAACAGGCGGCCGATGCGGCCGGCGCCTCCACCGGCCGTGGCCCAGGTGACGACGAGCAACGCAACCGCGGCGGCGCCGAGCATGACGAGGGCGTACTCGGTGGTGGCCTGGCCGGCATCACGGCGCCGCAGCGCTCGCTCAAGCTCGGCGGGGTCGCCGGGATCGCCGGGATCGTTTTCGGGTCGGGTGTGCGGCTCGTCGTCGAGCAGTGCGACGGCGATGGCCGCGCGGACGTACTGACGCAACAGGAACTCGGTCATAGGTGCCTTCTCTCTGGGGTGGCAACGAGGTGACGGTGGGCCCGCTCACATGGAGCGCAGCGAGGAGAGGGCTCCGACGAGCACGGGGCCGATGGCGATGCAGACGAACGACGGCAGGGTGCAACACGCGAGGGGCAGGGCGAGCCTGACCGGCAATCGTCGGGCATCGATCTCGGCCGATCGACGTCGGTGCGACCGAGCGTCATCGGCGATGCGGTCGACCGTGGGTGCCAACGGCAGGCCGGAGCGCTCTGCTGCGCCGATGGCCGCAACCAGCCCGAGCGCGCGAGTGCCGAGGTGTTCGACGAGACCGTCGAGGGCGTCGACGAAACGCTCGCCGTGCGAGTACCGGTCGAGCACGCTCACGATGGCGGGGGCGACCGGCGGACTCACGTGCGGTGCCAGAGCCACGAAGGCCGCGGGTGCGGGGAGACCTGCTTGCAGAGTGACCACCAAGAGGTCGAGCAGGTCGGGCATGGCGTGATCGATTCGTGCCTCCCTCCGTCGCCGGCTGAGTGCCGGCAGCCACTGCGGGGGTTGCACGGTGTGGCGGCGGTGAAGCGGCTGGGTGGTCGGGGCGCGGACGCCTCGGAGGGGTCGCGCGAGACCCGACGCCATCAACACGGCTGACGTCGCCAGCAGCGCCGTGGCGACGATTCGGACAGTGCTCACGACCGCGCCCTCACCAATCGACGCATCCACAACCAGCCGGCCGCGTTGAGACACACGCCGAATCCCGCCACCGCGGCCGCGACCGCCGACGACGCATATGCCGCACGCACCGACGCGCTGGTGAGCGTTCCCCACCCGGCGAAGGCCAACGGAAGGATCGTGAGCACCAACGCGCTGGAGCGCGCCTGGGCTGCTTGCGCCTCGCGCTCGCGCCGCCATGTGCGTCGTTCCCGGACGAGTGATGCGGTGCGGTCGAGCACGTCCGGCAGCACGTGGGTGTGCTGCGCGCCGACGCGGAGCGCATGGGAGAGCAGGTCGCGCTCGTCGCCGCGTGGAACCTGCGCGGCGATCGATTCGAGCAGTGGCGCCTGACGGTCGAGCGCTGCGAGCGACTCGGGCAGCAGCGACGGTGCAGACCGGAGCGCGTCGGTGAGCGAGTCGCGAACGCCGCGACCCGACCGAACCTCGCGGGCGATCAGTTCGATCACGTCGACGAGATCGAGCGGTGCCGTCGTGCGTCGGTGGAGATCGTCTCGTCGGTCGGGATGCCGAGACGCGCCCGCTGCGACACCCGTCCCGAACGCCAGCACCACACCGAGGGCCGCAAGGGTTGGCGTGACGAAGGCGGCCACGGCGAGCCACCTCACGAGCGCCTGCGCATCAAGGGACGATGGACGGCCGCTCGGTCGACCAACAGGTGAACCGATGTGTCCTCGGAATCGACCTCGACGACGTGTTGGACGAAGCGGTGGCCGTCGCTGTGCGCCATGTGCACCACCACGTCGATCGACCGGGCGATCTGTGCGCGTACGTCGTCGAGCGGCCAGCCCGGCGCGGCGCGCACCACGAGTGACGCGAGCCGTGCAAGGGCATCGGCTGCAGAGTTGGCGTGCAGCGTCGCGAGCGAGCCGTCGTGGCCGGTGTTCAGGGCCTGAACGAGGTCGACGGATTCGTCGCCGCGTATCTCCCCGATGATCAGCCGATCGGGGCGCAACCGGAGAGCCGTCCTCACGAGCATCGTCATGTCGATGGCCGACATGCCCTCGGCATCAGTGCGGCGCGTCTCGAGGCGAAGCACGTGTGCCGATCGGAGATGCAGTTCGGCGGTGTCCTCGAGCGTGATGACGCGATCGTTCACCGGCAGCTGCGAGCTGAGCGCGTTCAGGAGAGAAGTCTTGCCTGAGGACGTTGCGCCACTCACGAGCACGTTGCATCGGGATGCGACGATCTCCTGCAGCGCAGCAACCATGTGGGGGTCACCGAAGTCGGCCAGCACGAGATCGTGGCGTGAGAACTTCCGGAACGCGAGGCAGGGGCCATCGGTCGCGACCGGAGGGAGCACGGCGCACACCCGGGTGCCGTCGGGCAATCGGGCATCGACCACGGGCGAAGCGCGATCGAGCCGCGCGCCCAGCGGTGACAGCACGCGCTCGATGATGACGTCGACCACGCCCGGGTCGAGTTGGCCCACGTACTGCACCCCCGGTGCCCCGCGACGTTCGACCCACACGTCGCGCCCGGCGTTGACCAGAACCTCGTCGATCCGATCGTCCAAGAGCCAACGATCCAAGACGCCGAGGCCGAACACCCGCCTGCTCATGCGCGCACAGCCGTTCGGGTGGATGACAGTGCCGATGCAGCGACCACCACCGTGGTGCCCGAGCCGTATCTGTGCATGAGCGCCCCCAGAGGATTCGAGTGATCACACCGGGGGAGGCGAGCCGGAACCTATCCACGACCTGCCAAAGCAACAACCCGGTGTCGGTCGGACGGTCGACAACGAGTTGTCGACCCGCAAGAACGCACCAGCGGAGCCGCCCGTGCCCCCTGTCACCGGGCGGTGGCAGCGCCCGTGCAACAACGCATCGACAGGGCTCGCGGCGATCGGAATCGCTGACGCGAACCTCGTCGGCGCTCGGGCGAGGGTGCCGCTGGAGCGGTCATCGGTGGTCCTCGGGTGGCAGTACCACGTAGCCACGCTCGCCCATCATGACTCGGCGGCCATCGGCGATCGACTGCGCCAGCTGGGCACTCACCCGCTGACGCCACTCGTCGGCCCGGGCGGGGTCGGTCGCCCGCAACGCGAGGTAGTCGACCGGCAACTCGATGTACGGGTCCTCCGGTGCGGCCACGGTCGGAGCCGCGCCGACCGGAACGTCGAGGCGCCACGACACTTCCAGACGATCGGTCGTGTCACCCGTGTTGAACGCATCGCGTCGATCGCCGTAGCAGTGTGGAATGAACGCGACGGGGCGGGCGCCGAGGCGCACGAGGTTGAACCGGGCGTTGGTGAACAGCATCGGGTCGTAGGTCCATCGCATCTCGGTGACACCGTGACGCAGCGCTTGTGCTCGCTGTGCGAGTTTGAGCGCATAGCCCACTCCATTGGCCCGCAGTTCGTGCGCCACACCAACTTGGTGAGAGTGCAGATGCACGCTGCGGTCCCAGCCGAGAAAGCCGAGCGCGAAGCCCACCGGTCGCTCGTCCATCCGTGCGAGCAACAGGCATGCGCCGCCGATGGCCATGCCTCGCAACAGGTTGCGCGGCGGCACGATCTCCTCGCCCCAGATGCCGTTCACGAGACTGCGCAGCTCGTCGAGTTCGCTCGGAGCGTCGATCTCGGTGATCGTCACGCCGGCGCGGGTTGCTGCGAGATCGGCCTCGACCTGAGCGACCTCGGTGTGGGCATGATGCCTCGCCGTGGTCACGACTCACGCTCCGCATCCGCCTGGAGCACCTCGGCCACCGAGGTGCAGGCGTGGTCGAATCGGGAGGTCGAGCCGGTCATGACACCCTCGGCAGGAACGCCATCAGCTCGGCACCGTCGACGAACATGGCGATGCGCTCCACGGTTCCTGCTGCCGCGTGCATCTCGAGGGGCGCTCCGGCCTCTTCGTCGACGAACGTGGTGTCCTTCAGCGGGAACATACGTCGGCGACCATACGGAGCAGGGCTGAGACGGGCGGCTCCACGATCTCGGCGCGCGCGTCTGCATCGAACAGCTCGCGCAACGACCGATGAGGGGCTGCGCCGCCCATCTGGATGCGAGCCCACCAGGCTGTCGCGAGGCGTCGACGCCGCGGTTGCGCCTGACGACATCGGCGAAGCCGTTCACCTCGTGGGCAAAGCCGGCCACCCCGACGCGCACGCCGCTCTTCGATGCTCGAACCATCCTTGAACAGCGTACAACGACGAACCCTGCCGGTCGGCCGACAGCATCGCTGATCGTCTCGCGCAACTGTGCGCTCGAAGACCCCGCCATGTCCAGCTTGGAGGTCGGCGTGCATCGCTGAGCGCCGCGTGCGTCCGCCTCACCGGGCATGTTTGGTGTCCATCGCGCCTGGGGATGTATCTCGCCATGAGCGCCAGGCCGGCGCCAACGGGAGGCAGCGTGAAACGGCAGGAGCGACAGACCCATTTCGGAACAACCGTTCGCGGAGCAAGAGCGTCCGTCAACCGATCTGACGTCGGTTGGTTCCTCGGCGGCTACCTGGCGCTCGTGCTGATCTGGTACGTGTTGGGCCGGGCGGTCGTGGCCTCCGACACCATCGTCGAGGCTGACACCGACGCAGCGCAGTGGTTCGTCGACCAGCGCACGGCGGATTTGAATCGCCTCACTGCGATCGGTTCGAGCCTCTCGGGAACGGAGACCAAGATCGTCGTCACGGCGGTCCTGGCGATCGCGATGCGCGTCGTGTGGAAGCGGTGGCGTGAACCGATGGTGCTCATCCTCCCGCTCGTGCTCGAGGCGATGGTGTTCATCACGGTCACCTTCCTCGTCGGCCGATCCCGCCCCGCCGTGGAGCGCCTCGAGGGCTCGCCCGTCAACAGCAGCTTCCCGTCGGGCCACGCTGCTGCAGCCATGGTCTACAGCGCCGTGTTGATCGTGGTGTTCTGGCACACCCGGGCGTGGTGGATGCGCATCCTCGCCACGGCCGTCACCGTGGCAGTCGCGATCGCAGTGGCCGTGAGCAGGGTGTATCGCGGCATGCATCACGTCAGTGATGTGCTCGCCGGACTTCTGTTGGGAGGCGTGTCCATCCTCTTCTGTTGGTGGCTGATCGATCGAGCTGTGAGTCGGAACTCAGTCGAGGCGCAGAATCGGGCGTCGTCTGTGGACGACGTCGCGGAGTACTCAGGACAGGCGGCCTACCATGGGTGATGGCGACCTCCGCACGCGGCTGAAGCTGTGTCCCAGCCCTGGCGGTGTGTTCGATCTGGCCGGCGTTGACCCGGCGTCCACCCCGATAGTGGCGTCGCGTCGGGTCGCCGACCGTGAACTGGGCGGCCACCTCGGCAAGCGGCTGGCGGACTACCAAGATGTGCTCTCTGCCAACCAGAGCACCAGCGTGCTGGTGGTGCTGCAGGGGCTGGACGCGAGCGGCAAGAGCGGCACGATCAAGCACGTCTTCTCAGGGATGAACCCGGCCGCCGTCCGAGTCGCATCCTTCAAGCCGCCGTCGCGCGAGGAGGAGCGACACCACTTCCTGTGGCGGATCCGGAAACAGCTGCCCGACCCCGGTGAGCTGGTTGTCTTCGATCGATCACACTACGAGGACCTGGTCGTTCCACTGGCGAGTGGCGAGATCGATCCCGTCGCGCTGAACAAGCGCGTGCGCGAGGTGAACCGGTTCGAGCAGGAGTCGGTCGCGAGTTCCACCGTGGTGATCAAGTGCTTCTTGCACATCTCCTACGATGAACAACGTGAGCGCTTCCTGCGGCGCCTGAAGCGGGACGACAAGCGTTGGAAGTTCAACGAGGACGACCTCGACACCCGCGATCGGTGGTCGGTGTTCCTGGCCTCGTACGGGTCGGTGCTCGCCACCACGTCGACGGCGGATGCGCCGTGGTTCGTCATCCCCGCTGACCACAAGTGGTTTCGAAACTGGGCAGTGGCCCGAATCATCGCGGACTCGCTCGCCGATCTGGGGCTCAACTATCCGCAGCGGGACATCGACGTCGCAGCAATGATGGAAAGGCTGGACTCAGCATGACGGCACCGGTCAGCTCCACTCCCACCCCGACGAATGCTGACACATCGGTGGCCACCGAGGTCGCCCACGTCGTGCGCCGCCACCCATGGATCGAGACCACCGTCCGCCTTGGCTGGTATGCGAAGGGTTTGGTCTACCTGCTCATGGGTGCCGTCGCGGCAGCGTTCACGTGGCGACCGGCGACCGATGAGCAGGCGTCGCCAGAAGGGGCCCTCGGACTCGTGGCCTCGCAACCCGGCGGTCGCCTGCTCCTGGCCACGTTCGGGCTAGGGCTCGTGCTCTACGTTGCATGGCGGGTGCTCAGTGTCGCGGTCATCCGGGGTACGTCGGGGATGGACCACCTACGGCGCATCGGCTACGCCTCCTCTGCGGTGTTCTACAGCTTCCTGTCGTTCACCGCGCTGCGGGGTGCCCTGAGCGGCGTGGATCCCGACGACTCAAACGCTGTCGAACGCCTGTCACGATCCCTCATGTCCCAGGCCTGGGGTCGCGTCGCCCTGATCGTCATCGGGGCCGTGATGGTGGGCATCGGCGGCTACTTCATCGTCAAGGCCGTGACTCGGGAGTATGTCGACAACCTCGAAGGCGTCCAGCCGACGTGGCGTGGGAACCAGGGTCAGGCCAGGGCCGTGTTCGTAGCCGGGATGGTCGGCTGGTTCGGTCGCGGCGTGGTGACGGCGATGGTGGGTTTCTTCGTCGGTCGAGCTGCCTGGCGCTTCGATCCGGCTGACGCCAGCGGTTTCGACCGTGCGTTGCGGCGGGTCGCCCAGGCCGATTATGGCCCGCCCACGCTGCTGGTCGCAGCCTGTGGGCTGATCAGCTACGGGATGTACTGCCTGCTCAGCGCATCGCACCGCAAGATCGCCGAGGCACCGACATGATCACGCTCTTCGTCGTCGCCGGTGCCGTTGTCGTCGCGGGTTCGCTTGTCATCGTCGAACTGGTCAGGTCGCAACCGGCCGCTTTGGACACCGAGCGTCAGGAACGTTGGTTGGTTCGCCACGCGCCACAGCGGTTGCAGCCCATCCTGCGCCACGTCGATCGCCGCGTTGCCGGTGGCGTCATGGTCGCTGCTGCATTCACCGCAGTTCTCGTGTGCGCGCTGGCAGTGGGTTGGCTCTTGGACTCCATCGACCGGCGGGACGGCTTCGCCCGATGGGACGACTCAGCCGCACGGTGGGGTGCCGAGCATGCAACGCGGGAGTCCACGAGGGTGATCTCTTGGATCACGGAGCTCGGATCCACCCGCCCGCTGGTACTCGTCATGGCCGCACTCGGGCTCGCCATGGTGCCGCGGAGAGGCTGGGGTCCGCTCGGGTACCTGGCCGTGGTCGGCCTCGGTGTGACGGCACTGAACAATGGGCTCAAGGTGCTGATCGACCGGGAGCGGCCGGACATCAGCCGTTTCGTCGGCACCTCCGGTGCGTCGTTTCCATCAGGCCACTCTGCCGCGGCCGCAGCGTGCTGGATGGCCATCGCTCTCGTCGTGTTCTCGAGGCAGAGTAGGAGATGGCGTGCATCTGGAGCCGTTGTCGCTGTCGTCATCGCTATCACGGTCGCCGCGAGCCGGGTGCTGCTCGGAGTGCACTGGCTCACGGATGTGATCGCCGGCGTGATGGTCGGATGGACATGGTTCCTGCTCAGCACCCTCGCCTTCGGCGGCCGCCTGCTCAAGTTCGGCGAACCCGCCGACCGCATCGCGCAAGGTACGGAACGCCCGGTGACGGCAGACGTGATCCCTTCCCAGAGCTCCACAACCCCCTAACGCGAGGTCCTCCATGCAGAACACCCCTGAGGATTCGTTGGTGACGTCCGAAGACAGCACGCCGTCCAAGGTGTCTGCTGGTCGGCGCGTCGCCGTGATCCACAACCCCGCCAGCGGGAGCGCGGACGATGTCCAAGCACTGCGCTCCGCCTTCGTTGCGGCCGGAACCGAACCGCTGTGGTTGGCCACGACGGAGGATGACCCCGGCACCGGACAGGCCGCCGAAGCGATTGCATCTGGCGTCGACACGGTCATCGCCTGCGGTGGTGACGGCACGGTGAGGGCTGTCCTGCAATCGGTCGCCGGCACCGAGGTCGCGCTCGGTGTGGTGCCGATGGGCACCGGCAACCTCCTGGCGGGCAACCTCGGATTGCAGACCGGCACAGATGCCGTCCACGATGCGGTGCACGCCCCGACCGGCCTGCTCGACGTGGGCATGGTCAACGGCGAACGATTTGCCGTGATGGCCGGCGTCGGCTTCGACGCGTACATGATCCGTGATGCGAACCCGACCCTCAAGCGACGTCTCGGCAGTGCCGCATACGTCTTCTCCGCGGCTCGTCACCTGCGAAGCCGGATCTTCAGTGCTGAGGTCGTCGTCGATGGACGGCGTGAGTTCAACGGCAGTACTGCGATGGTGCTGATCGGAAATTGCGGAGCAGTGACGGGCGGCCTGCAGGTTTTCCCCGACGCGCGCCAGGACGACGGCATGCTCGATGTCGCTGTGCTCTGCGCTCGCGGCATCGGTCAGTGGGCATCTGTCGGTTGGAGGCTGTTGCGTGGTCGACCTCAGCGCCCGGATCTCGTTCGCCGTTGTCAAGGAAGGGCGATCATCGTGACGCTGGATCGCCCCGTGGCGTACGAACTCGACGGCGAGGCTCGGGACGCAGTGTCAACCCTCACGATCGGCGTCGAGCCTGGTGCGATCGCCATACGATCACCAGCGCCGTCAACACCCGACATCTGACCGACGAGGTTCGTTCTGCGCCCGTCGCACTCACGCGCAGAGTGGGCGGGCCGCCGCCGGCGACCCGCCCACAGGATGATGATCCTTCACGGGACCATCCGGTCAGCGACGTGCGAGCCCGCGGACCTTGCGCACCGCCGCTTCGCCAGCCGAACGGGCAGCGTCGATCGGTGTGGTCAGCACGGAGGCGACCAGGTTGGCTGGCGGAGTGTCGGGGCTACGAGGGTGCGGGCGCTTGGAGGCCGCAGCCCGCGCCTGCTGAAGTGCGCTTCCCAGCTCGGCGAGTTCGGTGCGAGTCATCGCGTCGCGCACCTTGGGGAACATGTCCCGTTCCTCCTCCTTCACGTGGTGACGAATCATCTCGATCAGGACGGTGACCTTGGCCTCGAAGCGCTCGTCGTCGGCTGACATCGATTCCAGCTCCGAGAGCGTCCACTTCACGACGTGATGCTCCTCGAGCGCTTCGAGAACGTCTCGTTCGATCATCGGTATCCGTTTGCGGATCTCGGGGTAGAACGTGGTCTCTTCGATCGAGGCGTGAACGCTCAGCGCCTCGATGATCTTGGCAACGATCGTCTCGCGCCCTTTCTTCGCCTTCGGACCGGTCGCCTCGAATTGACCAAACAGAGCTTCGACGGAGCGATGGTCGTCCTTGAGCACTTGGAGGGCGCTCACGTGTTGGGTAGGGGTGGTTTCCATGTCCGGCGAGTACCCACAGGTGCCAACGCCAAACACGTGTTCCACCCAGCGCTCGACTCGCCGTCCACATCAGGAGCGCTTTCGGCCGAGTGCACTGGCGACGTCAGGGGGTTGTCTTCGTCAGACAGACGACGACGATGTCGTCGTGCGTGGGCCTGTCACCGAGCATCTGCCCTACCACGTCGCGAGCGGTGGTCCGGGGGAACGCGACCTCGACAAGGTAGTCGGACAGCCGCGATATCTCGCTGCCAGAACTCGCACCCCGGTGCTCGATCAGGCCGTCGGTGTAGACGATCAAGGTCGAGCCGGGCGTCAAGTCGAACTCCGCCTGCGCCGCAGGCGTGGTCGTGATTCCAAGCAGCGCTGAGCGTCCACCCTCGAGCAGGTCGATGTATCCGTCTGCGTGGCGAAGGATCGGGTAGGGTGCCCTGCACAGGAGTAGTGCCCGGTGCCGTCGGGAGCTATGGCGACACAGCAGATGGACGAGTAGCGCACCCCCGGTGTCACGGCGGCGAATGCGTGCAATCCCGCGATCACGTCCGCGGGTCGTGCATGGACGAGCACGAGGGCCTTCGCTGCGGACCGAAGCAGACCCATCGAAGCTGCGGCGTCGAGGCCATGGCCGACGACATCGCCGACCACGAGGACGATTCGACCGTCATTCAGTTCCGTCACGTCGAACAGGTCGCCGCCGACCTCGAGCAGCTCACTCCCGGGCTGGTACCACGTGCTCACCGCCCAGCCCTCGTGCAACGGCTCGACCACGGGCAACAGGCTCCGTTGAAGCGTGATCGCGATGTCATGATCGACGTCGAAACGGCGGGCGCGGCCGAGCGCGACACTGACCTCCGCCGCGAGACTGGAAAGGGCTGCCCGCGTGGACGAGCCCAGGGCGTCGAAACGGTCGAAGCCGACGACGATCAACCCGATCGCGCGACCCGAAAGGCCGAGAGGCACGAGCGCCGCCGCCTCCCAGCGCAACCCGTCGAGCACGCCCTCGAGCGACGAAACGACGGCGTCGTGGCCGGTCACGAACCGCAGTGGCGCCCAGCCAGGCAGATCGGCTGACACGGTCACGTCACTGACGCTCGCCGATGCTGCGACGGTGACACCGACGAGTTCGCTGGTGGCTTCCGCGAGGAGGACGAGCGGGTTGTCGAGATCGACAACGAACAGCGCCACCCCGGCCGCGTCGAACGCTCGGCCCCCTTCTCGAACGACGACTCGACCAACTTCGGGTGTGGTCACCGCCCGATTGAGGGCCTCAGACATGAGCCGACGGAGATCGGCGTACATGCGGGCGGAGTTCTCTGCGTCGTGCAGTGCCGCACGTTGGCTCGCGAGACCGGCGTGAGCCGCGAACAACTCGATCAGCTTCAGGTCCTCGGGGTCCGTGGGGCCTTGGTCGCGGAAGGCCAGGACCCACCCTCCGAACACGTGCTCACCACGTCTCAGCTGCGCGGCCACGACCCGACCACACTCCGGCTCGGAAAGGATCGGACTCTCGGGAAAGCGCTCCTGCAAAGCCTGGCGATTCTCGACGGTCGGGCGGTGAACTCGAGCAGCGACTCCAGCCGCCCCCTGCTGCGAAGCTTCGCATCGACGAGTCGTACGCGGCGCAAGGCCTGTTCTGTTTGGGTGGCGAGCGAGGTCGCTGCGCGCAGTTCGGCGATGTCGAACTCATGGGCTGAGGCGAACCCATAGCTGATGGCGCCCTCGAGCCCTCCGTCGACCGTCAGGGGTGCGATGACCGCGCTGGCGACTCCGGTGGCACCCATCCATTTCGACAGCAGCGGGACCTCGTCCTGCATCAGCTCACGATCACCGATGACCACCAGTTCGCCGGCGGCCAAGCGGTCGAGCGCAGGGCCGCGCTCCGGCACGGCGATCTCCAATCGCGAATCGCCGGGTGTTCGACCGCCCCCGACCCGCACGACCGAACGGCCAGCGTCGTCGAACATCCAGATCGCACACCGGGCACCGCTGATCGTCGCACTCCCGCGTTCGGCCACGACTGCGATGATGTCGTCCGCGGTCATGGCGCCTGCCAGTCCAGAGACGACGTTGTACATCACTTGCAGCCGTGTCTCGGACTCTTCGGCGTTGCGGCGCTCGGCCAGCAGTTCGTTCTCGTAGCTCCGTCTCAGCGTGGCATCGAACACCACGATGACGACCCGTTTTTGATGAGTGGTCCGGTCGAAGCGCACTCGCGAGTTGACCAGCACCGGAAGCCGGCTCCCGTTGCTGCGGACCAGTTCGAGGGCGATCTCGGAGCCCTCGCGCTCCAAGCTCAGCATCGGGCGAACGTGCGTGTCGTAGTAGATCCGACCGCCGGCGGGGAGCAACTCCTGAAAGGTGCGTTTGCCCGTGAGTTCGGCGAAGTCGAGTCCGAGCCACTCTGCGAGTGTGGCATTCACCCACTGGATGACGTCGTGCTCGTCAGTGATCACGAGGCCGAACGGGCCGTCGTTGACCGAGTCCTCGATCGCATCGCCGGCGATCCGACGACCGAACGCTCCGGTCGTGCTCGCGGGATCGAAGTCGTCGCTCACGTGCGCGAGAAGAGCCGCTGCAAGAACGGCTTGATCGCATCAACGGTCTGCTCCGGCGCCGAGAGATTCGGGCAGTGGCCGGCAACGGGGAGCACCGTGAACTCGCTGCCGTCGATGTGCTGATGCACATACAGACCGACCGACTTGGAAGCGATCGCGTCGTACTCGCATTGCAGCACGAGGGTGGGCACCGATATCCGAGGCAGGTCGGCTCGGTTGTCAGAGAGGAATGTGACTCGAGCGAACTGTCGAGCGATCGCCGGGTCGATGCGACAGAAGCTCGATCCGAGCTCATCAGTGCGCTCAGGCCGATCGAGGTTGTCCATGATCATCGGCGCGATGCCTCTCGACCATCCGAGGTGATTGCTCTCGAGGGATTGCAGCATCTCGTCGATGTCGCTGCGATTGAACCCTCCGACATAGCCCTGATCGTCGATGTAACGAGGGGAGGGACTGACCATCACCAGTCCAGCGAATCGCTCGGGCGTGGCGATCGTCGCCAAGGCGCCGATCATCGCACTCACCGAGTGACCGACGAGAACCACGTCGTGCAGGTCGAGCGCTTCGATGATGGCGATGACATCGGCTGCATAGCGCTCGAGCGAGCCGTACTCGTGTGGATCGAATGACGACACGTCCGACCGCCCGCACCCCATGTGGGCGAAGAGCACCACCTGGAAGTCCGCCACGAACGCAGGCGTCATGTGTCGCCACATCGCCTGATCGCAACCAAAGCCGTGGGCGAACACCAGCGGCGGTGCACCGGGTGGACCCGACACCTGCACGTTGAGTCGCTCGAGAATCCCCACGGGCGGGACCCTACCCGTCCCGGCGCGATCCACGACTGCGATCACGGCGGGTCGGCCGCGTCCGTGTTTGCGCCCCGCGATGCCCGGGTACGCGTTACGTCATGAATGCCCACATCATCCGACGGCTCACTCGCCCGATGAGCCGACCCGCAGCCCTGTTCTTGTTGTGGACTCATCGCCGTACCGTGGCGTTGTGGCTCCGCTCGTTTCGTGCCGAATTCGAACGAGGGCGGACCGAAGCGCACGACCCGCAGCGATGGAAGACGCTCATCTCGGCCTTGTGGCGGGTCTCGCGAGACTCGACCCTCCTGCAGGAGAACGAGCTGCATCGCTTGGTCGTGGCCGACGACGACGAGCACGTCCTGGCGTCGCTCGGAAGTGACTCGCTCGACTCGTCTGCCTTCGATCGATCCGGTGTGGAGCCGGTGATCGGCTAGCCCCTGACGGTCCCCACATGCTCCACCTCCCTCACATGCTCCACCGAGGCTGACCGCCCAACTGCCCTCTGTGTCGTTCGGTTGTCACCACCGACTCGTGGGCCGCACAGCGGGGGATCGCCACCCGCTAGCTTCGTCGTATGGCCGAGTTGCTGGTCGGGCCGATGCTCCGATACGTGAGTACGTCAGCGGCGACGGTGTGGGTGGAGACGGACGCTCGTTGCACCGTGGAGATCTGCGGGGTCGCGCAACCGACGTTCAGCGTTGAAGGCCACCACTACGCGCTGGTGCTCATTTCCGGGCTGCACCCGGGGTCGGTCACTGAGTACGAGGTGCTGCTCGACGGTCAACGTCGATGGCCGGTCGAAGGATCTTGCCTCCCGCCGAGCTGTATCCGCACCTACCGGCACGGTGCACCGATGAAGGTGATGTTCGGGAGCTGCCGCGCCGCCGCACCGCACGATTCGGCGGCTGTCCTCGAGCACGGCCCCCGAGGCAAGGGAGTGGATGCCTTGCGAGCAGCGGGGCTCCGGATGATCGAACAGGACCCGGACGAGTGGCCGCAGCTGCTGCTGTTCCTCGGTGATCAGGTGTACGCCGACGACTCGTCGCCATCGACCAACGAGCGGATGCGCCGTCGCCAACGTGGCCACGGCGATCCACCGAAGCACGTGGTGGCCGACTTCGAGGAGTACACGGCGCTGTACCGGGAAACCTGGACACCCGAGATCGAACGCTGGGTGCTCTCGGTGGTACCGAGCGCGATGATCTTCGATGACCACGACATGATCGACGACTGGAACATCTCGGCTGCATGGGTAGCCGACATCCGAGCGAAGCCCTGGTGGTCGGAGCACATCATCGGCGGGCTGGTGTCGTATTGGATCTACCAGCACCTCGGTAATCTCTCACCTGAGCGCCTGGCGGAGGAGGGAATGCTCGAGCAGGCCATTGCCGCAGAAGATGCCACGGACTTCCTCCGTCGTTGGGCTCTGGGTTCGGAGGAGTTCACGCCCGTGCCCGGGGGATATCAGTTCAGCTTCGACCGACACCTTGGCGGCGTGCACCTGGTGGTCATCGATTCACGCAACGGTCGGGTGCTCGAGCCCGGGCGTCGTGAGATGGTGGACGGAGACGAGTGGGTCTGGATCGCCGACCGGTCAGCCGAACCGGCAGAGCACCTGATGCTCGCCACCTCCCTGCCGCTGTTCGTGCCGGGTGGGCTGCACGGTGTGCAGCAGTGGAGCGAGGCGTTGTGCGACGGTGCGATGGGCCGGTGGCTCCGGGGGCGGGGCGAGACTCTGCGCAGAGCACTCGACCTGGAGGACTGGGCCGCGTTCGATCGTTCGTTCCGTCGTTTCGAGCGGCTGCTCGTCGACCTGTGCACCGCAACGCCCGAACGGACGCCACCCGCAACCGTGTCGATCGTGTCAGGCGACATTCATTTCGCGTATGTCGCCGACGTCGTCATGCCGGGCGATATCAGCACGATCGTGCGTCAGGTGGCGTGCTCGCCGATCCGCAACACGCTCAACACCCGTGACCGTCGAGTGATGCGGTTCGCCTCGAGTCGCGCCGGGCGGCGGCTCGGCAAGATCTTGATGCGGCTGGCGCGGCGCGATGCCAGCATGCTGACGTGGGAACTCACTGGCGACCCGGTGTTCAACAACAACATCGGCACCCTTCGGTTCGATGGCAGCCACGCAGAGCTCTCCATCGAGGTCGCCGTGGTCGCCGAGGAGCGGCAATGCCTGCGCCAAGAGGTCAACCTCGCGTCGCCAGCGCCGGATCATCGCTCGGCAGCGCAGCCGTCCGTCCGGGGAAGTCACCGCGCCGATACTCGAGGATCGCCGTCCGGATCACCCCGACCAGAGGCGTGAGCACGATCGCGCCGACGACGCCTCCCGCTGCGGCGCCCGCCAGAGCCGCCACCATGGTGGCCCATGGTGCGATGTCGACACTGTCGCCGATGATTCTCGGGAAGATCACGTTGCTTTCGACGATCTGGTAGACGAGGTACACCGACGTTGCGATCAGGAATGCCGAAGGTCCGGCCACCAAGGACAGCAGCAGCAGGGGCAGGCCGCCGATCAGGCCCCCGACCTGTGGGATGAAATCCCATAGGAACGCCCACAGCGCGAGCAACGGGGCCAGGCCGATCTTGAGGATCAAGGCCAGCAACAGCACGACGGTTCCATTCATCGTTGACACCAGTACGGCGCCGGCTGCATAGCCGGCGAGGGCCTCCTGGCTCACCACGGTCAGTCTCACGACCTGACGGCGATGCTTGGCGCTGACCCGTCGGGTGAGTCCGTCGACGATCCGGCGACCGTCGATCGCGAGCGCAATCGTCAAGATGAGCACCCACAGGGCATCCATCAACTGGGAGCTGATCGAAGGGAACCATGCGAGGGCACCTCGTGACTTGGAGAGTCGCGAGGGAAGTTGCTCCAAGGTGTCACCGATCGTGTCGGCCAGTGCCCGATCCTTCAGGAACCCGCCGATCACGGGGGCCTCCTCCAGGTCGGCAACCACGACGGGGAGGCGTTGCACCGCGCGGGCGGCCGACGTAGGCCCTTCGGAAAGGGCACTGATGGCCAGAGCGACGATGAGGGCTGCCATCAGCGCAAACGTCACCGTCAGGGCCGCCGCCCGCGGGATGTGCAGGGCACGGCCGACGAACTGAATCGGCCGTTCGATCGCGATGGCCAACAGCCCCGCCACCACGATCCACACCAGCGCATGCGCCGCGCGCGCTGTCACGGTCCATGCGACGACGGAGACCACAACGACGCCACCGGCGAACACTGTTCCTCTCCAACCGCCGGGAAACGCGACTGGCCCGATGCGATAGGTCGGGTGCTCGCCCACCTGCGGACTCGGGAGTCGTACGGAGCGGTGCTCGGAGGTGATCGCGACGATCACCACTACTCCGATGATCAGCGTCAAGATGGCGGTCGCCGAGCCGCTCATGGCCACACCGACGGCGACGCACAGCACCACGACGCCGCTCCCGGGTCGTGCCCGTCGACTCGAGAGGTCGTTCCGGCGAAGGAGGTACACGCCGACGGCAGCGCTCACTCCCGCGACCGCAAGGGCTGTTCCTGGCAGAGCATCCATGTACGACGCGGCCAACAGCAGCGGGGCAAGACCGATGGCCCATCCCAGGACCGGCACGGTGAACCAGAACCCGGCCCACAGCCCCAGAGCAACGGGCATGGATGCCCCAGCAGTGGCAGCGGCAATCGCGATGACTGTCGAGCTGGCGAAGCCGACCACCGCGACTCGTCGCAGATAACCACCCGCTCGCTGGTCGATGTCGCCGAGCAATGCCCAGACACGAGCTCGCTCGGGCCGCGGCCACCAGGCCACCACCGCAGCAACGAGGCTCGGGCCGCTCACGAGGAAGAATGCCGCGAGGACGATCACCACAAGGAAATCCGCCACGCGGTGGCCGACCGCAGGGGCTCCGCTCGAGCCGAAGAGCACCGTGTTCGGCAACGACGACATCCACTCGCCGACCCCATCGCCGAGTCGCATTGAGTGTTGCATCTGGGCGATGATCGAGCCGTCGCCGTCCCCTGCCAAGGCTTCGCTCAGTCGGCGCGAGACGGCCCGTGCCCCCGTCGTCAGGTCTGCGAGCAGCAAGGTCCCCATCCCGACACCGATACCGATCAACAGCGTGACGATGATCACCAGCGAGCCGGTCGTGCCGATCGAGCGCCGCAGCCGTACGTTGAGCGGCCACAGCAGCCATGCAAGCGCAGCGGCGAACAGCACCACACCGGCGATGTCGGCGAGACGGCTCGAGAGTCGGGCGAGCACGACGGTGAGCGCGATGAACCCGGCCAGAGCGGCAATCGGCAGGAGCCGAACCGGCTGACCGGATTCATCAGCCGTCGGCCCTGGGGGCGGCACGTCGGCGATCGTGGCCTCATCGATCACGGGATCAGTGGCTCTCGGCCGGTTGTGCGGACTGCTCGGCGGTCGCCGTCGCGGCCAATCTGCTCACCCATTCGGCTCGGTGGAGCGATCACCGGCAAGGGCGAGAGGCTCTCGGGCATAGGCGGATGATTCCCCGCTGTGTGGACTCCGAAACCTCGAGGGCAGCGATGGGATCGGTTCCTGGTGCGGCCGCCGACACGTACGCACACACGGGCATCGCAAACGGCGACGATCGCGTGGTGACAGACACCTCACAGCGAGGCTCGAGGTTCACCGAGCGGCGCTCGCTTCACGCCGAGGCCAGCCACGCTCAGGTCACGCGTGCTCGACGGGCCGGGCCGGCCGGCCGAGGCGTTCCGCAGCGGTGCGGAGCACCGACGGTAAGCGGTGGGCGAGGAGCCCCGCATCGACGGCACGGGCCACGGCCGGATCCCATGCGATCTCGGCCAGCACGGGTGCGCCGATTGCTCGGGTGACGTCGTCGATGCCGAGCGAACGTCCGGGCTCGTGCACCACGACGGCAGCGTCGGCCAGGCCTGACGAGAGCACCGCGCGGCGGAGGGCGAGATAGCAGGGTCGCACGACGATCAGCGATCGAGCCGCGCTCGCGTGGAGCACGTGGTGCCTGCCGTGGCGGCCGGCGTCGACGATGGTGGGCATGGAACCGCCGGCGCATGCGTGGGCCAAGCGCTCCGCTTGCACCTCATCGAGATCGGCGCCGGACTCGAGGCTGCCGGCGGGGACGAGAAAGAGGTCGGGTGAGACCTCGACAGCCAACTCGACGAGCGAGCTGCCCGGCGCGTGCGGGGATGCGAGCCACTCGCCGACGCCCGGGCCCGTCGGCGCGGCAAGCCCGAGTGCTGACACTCCGAGCGCAGCGGGCAGGTCGCCCCCGAGATCGATGAGCAGGGTTGGCCTTGTTCGGGCCGACGACACCGCCATCGCTGCGGCCACCACCGTGGTGCCCGAGCCGCCTTTGGAAGACCAGCAGAACGTGTACATGAGTGCCCCCAGATGAATTCGTCGATCACACCCGGGGGAGGCGAGCCGGAACCTATCGACGAGGTGCCGAACCGACAACATCACCGAACCAGGAGTAGCGTGCCCGCACACGTGGTGCGAGGAGGTGTCCGGGTACCTGGTGGGCTCCACCGCCTTCAAAGCGGCTGGGACGAGCGATCCTCGTCCGGCGGGTTCGATTCCCGTCCACCTCCGCCACGTGCTCACCGGCCTGATTGGCCGAGACGCCGAAATCGTCACCGAGGCAGGCCTGCGGTCGCAGGTCGGCAACGAGTCCTCGCCGACGCCGTCGACCTGTCAGGAGCCGGTAACTGGCTCGACGCCGAGTGATGGTGCCAGGCTGGTCGCATGACGGGGATCGCACTCATCGGCCCGGCGGGTGCAGGCAAGTCGACGGTCGGTGAGATCCTGGCGGGCCTCCTGGATCGCGACTTCGTCGACATCGACGGGATCGGCGATCGGTACTACGAGCAGGTCGGGCAGCCGATCAGTGATCTGGTCGAGCGGATCGAGATTGACGGGTTCCGGCGTGCGCATCGGTGGTGGCAGCCGGCACGGCTCGCAGCGCTTGCTGTGCTCACGGACATCCCGAGGTCGGTGATCGCGCTTGGTGCGGGCCACAGCCATTTCGAGGACGACAGCTGCTTCGAGGAGGCGCAGCACGCCCTCGAATCCGTGTTCGTGGTACTCCTCCTGCCGTCGCCTGACCCGACCGAGTCGCTGCGGGTGCTGCGCGAGCGATGCGAGCGTGACAAGGGCACCGACTGGAGACATGACGGCCACGACTTCCTTGAGGAGTGGATCGGCTCGGTGCAGAACCGCTCGCTCGCCGACCTCATCGTCTTCGGGGACGGACGACCAGCGACGGACATCGCCCGCCAGATCGCCTTGGACGTCAGCCCCGATCCGGTCTAACGGGCCGGCGGAGAGCCCCTGTCACGGAACGCGACGGAACGCGCACCTCCACGGTGATCTTCTGTGTATGAACCACACCCTCGAGCAAGGGAGGCGAGTGTGAAGTCGTTCTGCGCGTCTACCGCGGCCGGTAGACGTCGGACCGATGGTCGATGCGGAGCGCGGTGACGCGCTGCTCTGCGTCGTCGATCTCGTAGACGACGCGGTAGGCGCCTCGTCTCGCGGACCACAGTCCCGCCAGTTCACGCTGCAGCGGATGACCGACCCAGCGCGGGTTCTCGCACAGCGGGCCGAGCAAGAACTCGACGACGGCGGCAGCGATGCGTTCCGGCAGCCGGCCGAGCTGGCGCTCGGCAGATGCGGCGACGCGCAGCTCGAAGCTGCCGTCGCTCATTGCCGCAGGAACTTGGCGCGCAGCTGTTCTGCCGACACCGTGTCGCCGTCGGCGACTTCTTGACGGGCCCGGGCGATGTCGGCCATCGCAGCAGGGTCGGACAGGAGCTCGAGGGTGTCCTCGAGCGCTGCGAGGTCGTCCGCGCTCATGAGGACTGCAGCGGGTCTTCCATTGCGGGTGACGGTGATCCGGTCGTGCTGCTGCTCGACACGGTCGACCATCTCCGAGAACTTTGCTTTGACTTCGGCGAGCGGCAAGACGTCAGACATGACCAGAATTGTAGTCATCGATTAGGGCAGGTCAACCCAGTCGGTCGCGCCACTCGTTCGACGTCGCGTGGGGCCTGTGAGTACGCCGAGCGGGGAGAGGTGGTCCACTGCCACATCGGCAGATCTGGCGCGGGCGACGTCACTGGAGACCTCTGACTCCGAGCACATCGCGACAACGCGGGACGACCTTTGTATTGTGCCGCGATGGCAACATACGCCTTCCGACTTCGCTTCTATGCGCTGCGCGACATTCTGCCAGCCACGCCGGACGGTCAGCCGATCGTGCTGGGGTCGAGTGGAGTTCGGCTCACGATAGAGCACGGAGGCGGAACCAGACCCGATCGAGTCATTCTCGGCAAGGGCGGGTTTGGGAGTGCGGAGTTGGCAACGGCTGCCGCCTTCTCTACGAAGGCTGCCCTCCGAACAGTCGCCGTAGCCCTCAACGTTCCTCTACAGCTTGCCGAGGAGCGAGGATGGCGGCCCATCGGATGGTCGCCGGACCTCCTGGCCGCCTGGCAAGAAATAGGCGCAGGCGAAGAGCGGGGTGATCCGCAGTTCGATGTCTATGAGGAGACAGATCCGCCTCCTACGCGAACTCGGATAGAGGCGGAGGGATACGTCCAGAGGCAGATCGAGGCGTTCACGGCTCAGCTGGAAGCCGATCTCGCGGCCCCCGACGGCGAGATCGGCGAGCGGTTGGCAACGGCCAGCGAGCTATACCTGTCCACCACGTTCGAGACCAGTCACCGGGCCAAGTTCCTGAACCTCGTCACCGTGCTGGAAGTGCTCGCCGTGCGGACTGAGCGGCCAGCAGATGAGCTCGAGCTCATTGATCGATGGCTGACCGATGTACAGCGGGCGAACCTTCCGCAGCCGCACAAAGACTCACTTCGCACGTCTATCAAAGCACTTCGGGAGAGATCCATCGGGGCATCGATCAAGGCACTAGTGGCGAGCGACGAGACGCCGCGCTACCTAGGCAAGTCTCCAACGGCGTTCGTAACGGACTGCTACACAATCCGCTCGGAGATGACGCACGATGGAGTGGAGCCAGCCAACGCGAACCTGCGGGAAACAGTAGCGCCGCTTGATGACCTCGTGCAGAGACTGCTGCTACGCCGCTTGCGAACACGGGCAGTAGGACCTTTGCCTTGAGCGCACATTGCCCGGTATGTGTGCTTGTCTGCAAGAGCGGCGGGGCGCACAGATCAGGGGATCGGTGCACTGCCGATTTCCCGCGGGAAATCCACGAAGCTCGGATCGGCTGATCGGTGTGCCTGCGTGAGGAACTCAAGATCTCCGCCGTGAGCGCCGTTCGGCCTGGCGTGGCACCGGGCGGACGAAGGGCGTCACCGTGTTCCTCATCGTGATCACGGGCGGCCTGGGTGGCCTGTACTACTGGTTCAGGATCCGACCGGACCTTCGGGGTCACGCTGCGATCGCCGCCGAAACCGCTCTTCCGACGAAGTCCGAACTACGGGCGATCGCGGCTCAACGTTCCCTCGGAAGCTGATACAGACGACACCCGTCTGCGACCAGCGTCGCGAACCTCTCACGCAAGCGTGCTCCCACCGAGCACAACACGCCTCGATGAGAGGCCTGGGGAAGGCGGTCAGGGAGACGGCGGTCGAGTCACGATTGCGCGTCGTGCACGAGAATCGCGATGTGCACCCGGTTCGTGACGGCGAGCTTGGTGAGAAGACGCGAGACGTGCGCTTTGACGGTGGCCTCACTCATGAACAGCGATGCGGCGATCTCGGCGTTGGATGCGCCGGAACCCACCGCACTCGCGACCTCCCGCTCCCGGTCGGTGAGCGACGTCAGGCGCTCGGCAGCGACGCGACGGCGATCGGTCACCTCGTCGTTGCCGAGGTGAGAGAGAAGCGTGCGGGTGACCGACGGTGAGAGCATCGCTTCTCCTGCAGCCACGAGGCGGACTGCGTTGACGATCTCCGTGGGTGCTGTGTCCTTCAACAAGAACCCGTCGGCGCCGGCCCGAAGCGCGCTGATGACATGCTCGTCGGCCTGGAACGTGGTCAGGACGATCACGTGCGGCGGCGTCGCGAGACGGCGCACGGCCGACGTGGCGGCGATGCCGTCCATCTCGGGCATCCGGATGTCCATCAGGACGACATCGGGTCGGTGCGCCCGCACGGCCGCAACGGCGTCGGCCCCGTCGGCGGCCTCGCCCACCACCTCCAGATCCTCCGACGACGACAGGATCATCCGGAGACCGGCACGCACCAACGCGTCGTCGTCGACCAACAGCACCCGGATCTTCACCACGGCAGGTCGGCCTCGACGACGAAGTCACCGGAAGCATCCGGACCGTGCACCAGGACGCCATTGGCCAGGGTCACCCGCTCCTGCAGACCGAGGAGACCGGTGCCGGAACCCGGCAGAGCCGGACGGTCGTGGGCGCCGAGTGCCGTGGGGTTCCGAACGCTGACGTGCAGGCCGCGGTTCGGTGCTCCAGCCACGCGAACCTGGGCGAGG
>JAYUSX010000376.1:0-22704 GCA_043755475.1 Actinomycetota bacterium | reverse complement strand
TTGCTTGCATCGGCAGACCAGCCAGATCGGCTGCAGCCTGCGGTGTCGTGACACGCACGACAGGTACCTTCTTCATCGGTGATCCCTCTCCTTCGGAGTGTCTTGGTAGGACCCCCGAACCCTGCCAGCACGGCAGGACACGGGGAGGGATCACCACCTCACTTCAACAGAACCCGGGACAACCTCTCCAGGTCGGCAGTCCGCGCATATTGGTCACGTCGGGAACTGAATCGAGGACGGATTGGAGAATCGCTATCGCGTCCTCCGTGACCTCGCGATCGACCAGCGGGAAGTTGTCCATCGTCAGATAATCGCGCGCCCTGTCACACCCTCCGCGCACCATCGACCACATGCCCGACGACCACACACGGAACAGATCGAACAGCTCGCCCGATCGCTCGCCATGTCGAGCGCGATGACCGACACCGACCGGCTGACCGTCGTCGAGCTGCTGCGACAGTTCGCACGGCAGGCACACCCGACGGCGCGGCCGTCACGCACGGCAGGCGCGGCTCACCCTCGGGCGGGAGAGTGAGCGCAAAAGTCGCCTGCCTCGACCGAGGTTCGTGGGTTTGCGGTAATCCACGACGACGGGAGGGAACGGCTTCCGAGATGAGTGTGCCCGATACCACGGCACGGTAAACAAGAAAGAGCCCGACCTCGCCCCGCTGGGATCGGGATTTGGAGGTCGGGCTCTTACGCGTGGCTGGTGTCAGGAGTCGGCGAACGCGTCCCGGTCGACGAAGTCCACCAGCGGATCAAGGCCGGGGATCAGGTCGGTGATGAAGAGCGGGGTGCTCCAGTCGAACCCCGGATCGGCAGGCTGGAGGGCGTCGAGCACGGTGTCGACCTCAGCGTTGATCGCTTCGAGCGCTGCGCGTGCGGCTGGGTCGTTCAACTCTGCCGCAGCGGCGAGGCCCGCCGCTGCAGTGCGTCCCTGCTCGGCGAAGAACGTCCGGAACGCCTCGATCAGATTGGTGGTGGTGTTGGTGGTGGTGGTGGTCATGGCAGGATTCTCCTCAGAGCAGGGGACTGCTTGTCCCTGGGTCACAGCGGAATAACAAGCCGAATAACGCTTGCGTTTCACCTGCAAAAGCCCTGGTAGGTACAGCGTTCCCGGGGTTTGAACTCATAATCCCTGGGTCGTGGGTTCGATACCCACCCGCCCCACCAGATCTACAAGGTGTTATGGAGAGAACAGCACGCGCTGGACAGCTCCAGAATCGGCTCATCCAAGACGTTCCAGATCACGTTCGATCACGTTCGTTGAGGGTGTCGACCGCAACCCGTGGGCACGGTCGGGGTTCCGACGTGTTCATCTTGCCGGTGTGGGCGGTATCCGCGACCCGGTTCCAGAGTCGTGTGCGTCGTCGTCGAGCGTCGACGATCCCGATGACGTTCACGTGGTCACGCGTTCGCCGGAGAGTGCTTCGACGAGCCCAGCGGCGGCGCGGTCACCGATCTGGTTGAACATCAGCCCGAACAGCGGGTCTGCGAGACCAAGGAGGCCTTTCAGCTTCAGTTCCGCGTCGTACGTGACGATCGAGCCGCTGCTGTCGACTTCGACGGTGATCGTGTCCCGCGAGGTGATGAACGCGTTCTCGGCGACGGCGGTCATCGTGGTCGAAGAGCCGTCGGAGGCAACGGTCTCGTAACGCAGTGTCATCGCCCGAAGGGGCACCTTGATGGAGACATCGTATGCAGCGCCCGGCCCGGCACCGTCGCCCGCCACCTGCTCAGCCCTGTCGACGCCGGGATCCCACTCGGCGAGATTCGAGAGGTCTGCCATGTAGGCGAACGCTTGGGCAGGCGGCATCGCGGTGCGGACGTGAACGACGTAACGGGACATGACCAAGTGAGCACCCGATCGGCCCGCTCTATTCCGGTCGTTGGATGCCGTCGGCCACAGCGCGCCTGCGGCCCGTGACTGCCGGACCGACAGGGCCAGGACGTGGCTCGTCAGTGTCGGCGTGCGTCGGTGAGGACGGGCCAAGCGATCGGCCCGAACCGGGGAACGCGACGCTGGGCGATCACGTCGTACCCTGCGCTGGCAAGCTGCTGGCGCATTCGGCGGGGTGGGAGCGCCCTAACGGTCCTTCCAGCGGCACTGGTTGCCCGTGTGAGCAGTCGATCACCAACGTCTGTCGCGGCGGCGATCGATGCGATCAGCAGTCGGCCGCCGGGTTTCACCACTCGGGCGAGTTCGTTCAGTGTGCCGGCCTGGTCGGGATACCAATGGAACGACTCAGTGCACACCACGAGGTCGACCGATGACGCTGCGAACGGTAGTTGCAAGGCATCAGCCCGCACGAGGGGTCGGTCATCGCTGCAGGCTCCGCGGAGCCGGTCGGCGGCCTCGGTGAGCATTCCGTCGGAGAGGTCGACGCCGACGATGTTGGCGTCGGGGAATCTTCGTATCAGCCGCTCTGTCAGCTGACCCGTGCCACACCCCAGATCAACCACGGTCGACGGCTCCAGAGCGTCGATTCGCGCCAGCACGGCTTCGTGGATCGGACGGTACGTGAACCTCTGAAGTCCGGGCCGGTCGTAGGTGGCGGACCAGCGATCGAACAATGAAACTGACCGGCTCGTCGGGGTCATGTCACAAGTCTGTCAGCTCGTGAGCTCGTCAGCCTTCGCTGCCAGACCCGAGACGATCCTGAGCGAGGCCATTGGCGATCGCGAAGAACGTTGGGGCCCACAGGCCGACGAAGATGCCGAATCGCTCGGCGTGCGCGACGTCGTCGCCCTTCTTGGCATTCCAGATTGCGATGCTCGCGGCCACCGAGGCAAAGCCGAGCACGTACATCAGATCCTGGTTGAGTCCGGTCTTCTTGAGCAGTTTGATCATGCTCTGGGCGTAACACTCTTTGGCTGGCGGTCACCGTTCGGGCACCACATGGCACGCTGGTTTCGTGGTGTTCGGTGTCACGGCTCGGTTCGGTGCGTCATCCGTAGGCGAGAGGACAGACTGCGTCGATGACTGAGTCGATGACGCCGACGGTGTGGGTGGTCGGTGTTCAGCTCGCCGCGATGCGCAAGCCGGCCGATCTTCCCGCCGTGCGCGAGCGTGCCATCGAGGTCCTCACCCGGCTCGACGAGGGACGGTTGTGATGGGCACGGACCGAGCACCCAAGACCTGCGTCGCATGCGGTCGTGTCGTCGAATGGCGCAAGAAGTGGGAACGCAACTGGGAAACCGTGCGCTACTGCTCGTCCGCCTGCCGCCGGCGAGGGGTCCGCACGGTCGACCAGGCACTCGAGTCGGCGATCACGATGCTGCTCGACGAGCGGGCCGGTGGTGCAACGATCTGTCCGTCCGAAGCAGCGAGGCTGGTGGCGCACGATCAGGGCGTTGATGACGACGGTTGGCGGGACCTGATGGAACCAGCGCGAGCTGCTGCGCGCCGGCTGGTCGCAGCCGGTGAGGTCGAGGTCGTGCAGCGGGGAACTGTCGTCGATCCGTCCACGGCCAAGGGTGCGATCCGGATCCGCCGCCGAGGCCCCCGATGACGTCACTCCCGCTGCCCCGTCCGGGCCGTGAGGCGGCCGAAGCGTACGTTGCGCAACACCTCGCCCACCTCGTGTGCGATGGGGTCCGTGGATCGGGGTCGTTCACGGGCGGCCAGGTGGCCGCCGACTCAGCGCTCGCTGCGTTCGGCGTCACTGGCTACGCCACTCGCCGTAACGAGGTGTACCCGCCGTCGAGGCGGGGGGCCTCGCGGCTCTCGCCGTACATCCGCCATGGCCTGCTGTCGCTGCCGGAGGTCTGGGACCACGTCGCCGGTGGGCCCCGCCGGGATGTCGTGAAGTTCCGCGATGAACTGCTGTGGCAGGAGTTCGCCCGGCACTGGTACGCCCGTCTCGGAACCCGTACACGGCACAACACCCGCCATCGTCTCCCGGGCTCGGACTCAGCAGTCGGCGTTCCGACTGACGAAGGATGGTCGCGGCGGCTGTCGTGTCTCGACCTTGCGCTGTCGGAGCTGGAGCGCGACGGATGGCTCGTCAACCAGACCCGGATGTGGCTCGCGGGCCACTGGACGGTTCGCGAGGGACATCGATGGACCGACGGCGAGGACCACTTCTTCCGGCATCTGCTCGACGGCTCGCGGGCCGCCAACCGACTCGGCTGGCAATGGGTGACCGGCGCAGGGTCGTCGAAAACCTACGGCTTGAGTCGTCGTCAGGTCGAGCGACGCGCCCCGGGGACGTGCATGTCGTGCGAGTTCCGCGATGCGTGTCCGATCGAGGACTGGCCTCCGGATCCGGTACTCGAATCGATTGAGCGATTCGACAGGGTCCAGGTCGATCCGTCGTCCGTCACCATGGCGGGCCCGGCCGCCGTGGTCACCATCGAGACGCCGGACGCCGTCTGGCTGACGGCCGAGTCGCTCGGTGATCGCGATGCGGCGTTGTCGGCCCACCGTCACCTTCCGGTCCTGTTCGTTTTCGACGAACCACTCCTGGCATCGCTGCGGTTGTCGTCGAAGCGCCTGGTGTTCCTGACCGAGACACTCGCTCACCTCGGTGTCGACCACGACCTCCAGATCTCGCTCGGCGCCCCAGCCGACATCCTTGCGAACAGGAAGCTCGCCGTGACCTTTGCGCCAGTGCCCGGGTTTCGACGGAGAGCCGAACCATTGCAGCCCGTCGAGCTGCACCCGTGGCCGTGGCTCCGCCGCCCGACTCGAGGACCAATCGGCTCGTTCAGCGCCTGGCGCCGCTCACTCGGTTGCTGACGCGGTGCGCGACCATCTCGCACGGCGTGCTGCTCGCCTCGGGCGCAGCGTGGTTGGATGAGTGGTGGGCCGTGTCTCGTATGGGGAAGGAGGAACGATGGAAATCGTCGTGGTGTCGGATCCGCTAGCCGCGTCCTACCTGGTCGCGGACGCGATCGGTGAACTGCTGTCGCGCCGGCCTGAGGCTGTGCTCGGACTGGCAACCGGCAGTTCGCCATTGGCGACCTATGCCGAGCTGATCGCACGGCATCGCTCCGGCGAGGTGACCTTTGCCGGCGTCACTGCGTTCTTGCTCGACGAGTACATCGGTCTGCCACATGGCCATCCCGAGAGCTACCTCGAGTTCATTCGCCGCCACTTCACCGATGCGATCGACATCGACCGTGCGAACGTGCACTGCCCGAACGGCGCTGCGACGGACCTTCCTGAGGCCTGTGCTGCCTACGAACGGGCGATCCGCGATGCGGGTGGCGTCGATCTGCAGCTGCTGGGGATCGGCACGGATGGACATGTCGGTTTCAACGAACCGACGTCGTCGCTCGGCTCGCGCACGCGGGTGAAGACCCTGACCGACCAGACGCGCCGTGACAACGCTCGCTTCTTCGGCGGGATCGACGAGGTGCCGCAACATGTCCTGACGCAAGGCATCGGCACCATCCTCGAGGCGCGACATGTCGTGCTCATCGCAACGGGTGCCTCGAAGGCGGCACCGATCGCCGCAGCAGTGGAAGGCCCGTTGACGTCGATGGTGCCGGCATCGGCGATTCAACTGCATCCGCACGCGACCGTGGTGGTGGACGAAGCTGCCGCCAGTCGACTGCAGCTGCTCGAGTACTACCGAACGACGTACTCGTCGAAACCTGCGTGGCAAGGCCTGTAAGGGTCACGCAGCAGCGCGACGTGGGCGACGACGGCGACAGGAAACTCGTGGGTGCCGCGGGACGGCAGCCTGCGAGCATCTCGCGGTGGATGACGAGAACTGGAACGAGCGGGTTGCCCGCGTGTACGACACGATCGATGCGGAGATGTTCGCGCCGGACGTGCTGGAGCCCACGGTTGCCTTCCTCGCTGGGCTCGCCGGCGACGGTCGGGCGCTCGAATTCGCGGCCGGCACCGGGCGGGTGACGCTGGCGTTGAGTGCCGCAGGCGTCGACGTGGCCGGTATCGAACTGTCGAGGGCGATGGCGGCGCAGTTGGCCGGCAAACCGGGTGCGGAGCGCGTGCCGGTGACGATCGGCGACATGGCAACCACCCGCGTGGAGGGCAGCTTCCGTCTCGTGTACCTGGTGTACAACACGATCACGAACCTGTTCACCCAGGATGCTCAGGTGGCGTGCTTCGCCAACGCTGCAGCGCATCTCGAACCTGGCGGCTACTTCGTGATCGAGGTGTTCGTGCCGGCGCTGCGACGGTTGCCGATTGGGGAGACCCGGGTCGCGTTCGATGTCTCGGAGCGGCACCTCGGAGTCGACACCTACGACGTGGTGAACCAGACACTCGTCTCGCATCACTCGTGGCACGGCGCCGGTCACGGATCGATCTCCCGTTCACCTCACCGGTATGCGTGGCCGGCCGAGTACGACCTGATGGCGCGCCTTGCCGGCATGGAGTTGCACGAGCGCTGGGCCGATTGGCACCGACATCCGTTCACCGCCGAAAGCACCTCGCACGTCTCGGTGTGGCGTCGACCGTCGTAGCCCGGCCGACGCGGGTTACGAATGGAAGTGTCGGGAGATGGTGCGCCGCCACTTGTTCGCGGGCAGGCTCGGCTCGAGCAGCGCAAGCGTGGTGCAGTACTTGCTGATCCGTTCGGGGCGGGCGCCATGGCTCCACAACCACCGATCGAGCAAGCTCGGGGTGACGCCGGACTTCGTCTCGATGATCACCTTGTCGAACAGCACGAACCGACCGTCAACGTGTTCACACACGAGATCGGTGTCCACGGTGGCGCGCATGCCTGCATCGAGATCCACCAGCGTGGTGCGCCGGTACCGGGTACTGAGCATCGGCACCAAGGATGCGGCGAAGCCTGGAGCTCCCATGGTCTGATCGACGAACGCGCCGCCCGTCTCACCGAGGGCGCCCGCGTGCGTGATGTCGTGTGGAAGCCGGTGCTTCACCGTGTGCCCGCGACCGTCCTTCGTCTTCAGCTCCACCATCGCAACGTCGGAGTCCTCGTACACCCGTGTACGCACCTTCACTCGGTGGCGGCGATCGGTAGCAGCAGCGCGGTGCAGCTCGTAGTCGGGCGTGTCGAAGTAGAGCGACGAATACTCGAAAGAGCGCCTGCCATCGATGTCGAGAATTGCCAGGAGATCGCGGTGATCGCTCAGCAGAACGCACAGCAGATCCGAATCCAGTACGTACTTGCGGTCGACGCGCGTGAGCATGTCGGCCGACTGGTTCAGCTCGTCGAGCGTCGTCGGGACAAGGTTCGCTGTGAGCTCAGACGCTGCCGGGATCATGTATGCGTGGCCCTGTCGTCTGGCAGCCGATAGCGCACGTCGACCGAGGTGGTGTCGTTGACGAGGTCGACCCGCTTGACCTTCATTCGCACCACTTCGCCGCCGAGAAGAGCCTCGAGGCGAAGCTTCAGCTGGGCTTCGTCCGTCATGGCCGAGTCGAGGGTGACCCCCTGGCTTCGGTACGACGAGTACAGGCGAGGGTGGTCGGTCACGAACAGGGCGAGCACGATCGAGCCCATCAACACCGGCGTGACCCAGTCGGGGGTGATCCGCACGCCGCCGAGCAGGCCGAGTGCGATCGCGGAGAAGTAGTACGCCACCTCTTCTTGATCGAGCTCGATCGAACGCAGCCGCAGGATCGACAGCACACCGAACAACCCGAGACCGAGGCCTGCGGTCACCTCGGCGCGCTCGAGCACCATGGTGACCGCGACGACGCCCACGTTGATGCTGACGATCGCCACGAGCATGTCTCGCCGGCGATGCCGTGGGAAGTAGAGGACGAACGTGATCAGCAGCACCGCAACGGCGTTGAGGCCCAGTCGCCCTGGGTCGGACATCGCGATCATCTGTTCCTCGAGGTCGGGGTGGTCATGCGGGTGGTTGTTCGAGCGGTCATGTGGGAGGTCGTCGAGCGTGTGCTGACCGTGCGCATCGAGTCACCGTCCGTCGCTGCTGCGGGACTTGGTGATGGCCTGGGTGAACCGCGCGAGGTTCGACTCCCACCGTGCGACAGAGAGCGCGTCGTCGTGCAGTTCGGCCGCCTCGGCGACCGATGAATCGATCTGTGCGGTCCAGGCGGCGATCTGTTCGTCGATTCGCTCCTCGGAGAACGGCCCGGCCAACAGATCTGCGCGGATGCGTTCGAAGTCGTCGTCGAGCGTGGCGAGCGATCCCAGCAGGGGGTCGCATGCCGCCGACTTCTGCTGCAACCCGAAGCTGCCGGACGTGAACGGCCGGCAATCGTCGGTGATCTCGCCCCATCGATCTGCGATGGCGATGACGGGTCCGGCCAGGGAGTTCGGTTCGACGGAGTCAAAGCTGAGATCGAGGTCCCATGGGATGAGGGTCACCTTCAGCGTCGACGGGTCTTCGTACCAGAAGAAGTTGTGCGGTGCACACGGCCCGAAGCAGTACCAGTGCAGGGGGCCGTCGTCGTTGCGGATTGCACGGTCGACGACGATGGTGGTGAGGAGGGTCTCGAGGTCGGTCCATCGGTCGAGGACCGCCACGCGGTCCTCCGGAGCGGCGGCCGCGAGTTCGGTTGCGAAGGCGCTGATGATCTCGGCCGACGGCTCGTCCTCGTTCGTCTGCAGTCCGCCGCTGAAGGCGTCGGGGGTCTGAGCGGCGCCGTTCGTATCGAGGGGCCAGATCTCCTTGTAGAGGTTGCCGGTGCCGTCGTCGAAGTTGGCTCGGGTGAATCGTCCGTCGATCGTCTCGGTGAGTGCGAACACGCCGACGTACTCGCCGTTCACCATCACCCGGGCGTGGGTGGAGCGCGGTGCGGGAATGCCCATCTCGCGGAACATCCAGTAGCCGAGCCGCTCGTGCATCAACGTCTGGTCGAAGTTCAGCGAGTGCAGCTGCACGGTTCGCACGCCGTAGAACTCGGTGTCGGGATCGCTCCAGTTCATCTTCAACCGCATCGACAGCTTCGTGCAGGTCTTGGCGCCGGACGGAGCGAAAGGGTCCGGCCCGTCGACGCAGCCGATGAAGGCGCCGATCGAACCCTTGTACCTCACGCCGATCGGTTCGATCGTCTCGCCTTCGAACGTGAGGCTGCCCTCGACGTACTCCTCGGCGGTCGGGTCGGCGTCGAGGGCCGCCAGAGCGTCGTCGGGCAGATTGATCTCGAACGTGTGCAACTGCTCCTGGTCGAACAGGTAGTCGTCGTCGCCAGACTCGTCACCGGGCCCGGCGTTGCCCGAGTCCTCTCCCTCGGCGACCGTGGTGGCTGTCGCCTCAGGCTCCTGTGCCTCGCCCCCGCCGCCCGACGCCGTCGATTCCGGTGCCGTCGAGTCCGGTGCCGGCGATTCCGGTGCCGTCGATGCAGCGGTCCTCGCGCTTCCTGCCGTGCCATTGGCATCGTCGCCGCCGCTGCAGTTCGCGGCGACCATCATCATGCTTGCTGCGACGGCGAGCGCGGCCATGGACCGTGTCGTCATCCGTGTCACTGCACCCCCCAACTCGTGCGTGCGCGGCAACATAGTCGACATTTCTCGTTCACCTGCGGTTCACGTCTGGTCAGCGGTCACGCCGCTGGATGTTCACCCGTGCACTCGCACTCGGTGCTCGGGCTGGAGGGTCAGGGGGGCCGGGGCGCCACCGCTGCCGACGTCTCTGCCGACGTCTCTGCTGATCGTTGCGCGATCGTGTCGAACGTCGCTGTGGCAGGCTGAGCACATGATCGACATCGGGGACGTGGATGACATCGAGGTGGAACGGATCGCGGGTGCGTGCGGTGCTATCGTCCGCGGCTTCGACCTTCGCGAGCCGCAGGATCCCGACGCGGTCGCACGTGTGCTCGCTCTGCTCGACGAACACCTCGTGGTGTTCCTTCCCGACCAGGATCTCGATCTCGACCAGCTCGAGCGATTCACCGACGAGCTCGGCGGCCGCGACCACACGCCGTTCGTGGCCAGCGTCGCCGATCGACCGTTCGTGATCAAGGTGGTGAAGGAACCCGCAGACGAGCTCAACTTCGCCAACGCATGGCACACCGATCTCAGCTACCTGGCGGCGCCACCGGCGTACACCGTGTTGCACGCGTGGGACGTGCCCGATTTCGGCGGCGACACGATGTGGGCGAACCAGTACCTCGCGTTCGAGTCGTTGCCGGAGGAGCTGCGCGAGAGGTTGCTCACGCTGCGCGCCACGCACTCTGCGGGCATGGCCTATGGCACCGGCGGCTATCTCGAGACGGTGGCCGGCAAGAGCTCGATGTAGATCCTGCCGAGCGCCGACGGCTACCAGGTGCACACGCATCCCATGGTGGTTCGCCATCCGCGCACGGGGCGCGCCGCTCTGTTCGTGAACCCGGTGTACACCACGGGCATCGAAGGCATGGAACCCGACGAGGCGATGCCGCTGTTGCATCGCCTGTACCAGCACAGCGTGCACCCGAACCTCACCTGCCGCGTGCGGTGGCAGCCGCGAATGCTGACCATCTGGGACAACCGCTCGACGCAACACTTCGCGATCAACGACTACGCCGGGCAACGTCGCGAGATGTACCGCACCAGCGTGCGCGGACCCGTGACCGTGGCCGCCTGACGGATCGCTGCGGAGTCGCGACGCGCCCACAAATCGCCGCGCGGTTTCCGAGTGCGGATGCGAAGCTGGACCGATGGAACACGACGGCAACCTCGACATTCGCGAGACCGCTCCTGACGAATGGCGGGTGGCGTGCGACACGATGCGCGCCGCACTGCTCAGCGGACCGGTGTCCGACGACGACTGGGTCAAGGCCATGCCCGGATGGCAGGACCACCTGTCGTTCACCGCATGGGACGGCCAGGCCTGTGTGGGCCACGCAGGTGCGTTCCGCTTCCGCACGGTGGTGCCGGGCGGGGCCCGACTCGCGACGGCGGGCGTCACACGCATCGGAGTGCTTCCGACGGCGACCCGTCGAGGTGTGCTCTCGCGGTTGATGCGCGAACTGTTGCTCGCAGCCCGGGCCGAGGGCATGGCCCTCGCCAGCCTCCGGGCCAGCGAAGCGGTGATCTACCGGCGGTTCGGCTTCGGCATCGCCGCCGACAGCGCGAGCGCGCGAATCGACACGAAGCGCGCGCGACCGATCGCTGCTGCGGCGCCGGGCTCGGTGCGCGTGCTTCGCCGCGACCAGATCCTCGACGTGGTGCCGCCGATCTACGAGCGTGTCGCCGATCGTCCCGGGGTGATCTCTCGGCCGACCTCCATGTGGAAGCGGTACCTGGATGATGCGCTGGAGGGCGACAAGGCCGGCTTCGTTGTGGTGCACACCGACGTCGGTGGCACCGACGACGGCTTCGCGCACTACACGGTCGCCTGGCACGAGGAGTCGTTCAGCGCGTCGTACGGCGTGGGCGAGGTTCACGACGTGTGGGGAGCGTCGCCGGGCGTCGAGCTCGCGTTGTGGGAGCACGTGCTGGGCATCGATCTGTTACGACGTGTCGACGTCGAAGAGCGTCCACTCGACGATCCGCTGCGTCTCGCCGTCGCCGACCCGCGCGCGTACGAGACCAAGGACCGCTTCGATGAGCAGTGGGTGAGGTTGCTCGACGTCGAAGCGTCGCTCGTGGCGCGCTCGTATCGGCCTGGCCAGCCGATCTCGATCGCCGTCCACGATCCGGTGTTCGCCGACAACTGCGCAACGTTCGAAGTGAGCGCGGCAGGTGTTCGGCGCCTCGGTTCCTCCGGCACCGGCGTCGCTGACGGTGGCGCAGCGCAGGTGACCGCCGACCTGACGGTTTCGATCGATGCGATCAGCTCGGCCTACCTGGGCGCGGTGTCGTGGGCGGAACTCGCCGCGGTGGGCAGAGCGGCGGGCGACGTCGCGTCGATTGCTCGCGCCGACGACCTGTTCGCATGCCGCCCGCTCGCGTGGTGCGGCAGCTTCTTCTAGCCGCGCCATTCATCGACCAGCCCGTGACGTGTCGCGGCCCGAACGCTCGCTACCGTTGCGGCATGAACCGCACGCGGGTGGGCATCGTGGCTGGTGCCGGGCTCGCGCTGACGATCGTCGTGCTGCTGGTCGCGGCAGGTTCCGATCCGGTGCAGGTGTGGCACGATCCGCCGCCCCGCCAGGAGTCCGGAACGGGCGACCGCGGCGCACTGCCCAACGACGGCCCGTCGGTCGGTCAGGGCAAGCTGCCGCTGCCGACGGCCAGTGAGGTGGGCGACGGGTGGATGATGCGCGTGCTCGCGATCATCGTCGGGGTCGTGTTGCTGCGCGGGCTGTGGATCGTGGTTCGATTCTGGTTGGCGGTGCTCACGCGGCATCGCAACCGGCGGGTCGAACCGGCGGGCAGCTTTGCCGCGATGCCTGCGGCCGTCGACGACGAGATCGACGAGATCGTGCTCGACACGGAGCGCCACATCGGAGCGCTCGACGAAGGCACAGCCCGCAACGCGATCGTCGCCTGCTGGTCGCGTCTCGAACACGACATCGCCGCAGCCGGTCTGATGCCGATGCCATCGGAGACGTCGGCAGAGCTGACCGAGCGGGTGCTGTCGCGGGTGGCCGTCGACGGTGGAGCGGTTGTGGAGCTGGCCGACCTGTACCGAGAGGCTCGGTTTTCGAAACACGAGATGGGCGATGACGAGCGCGACCGCGCCCGCGCTGCGCTGCAACGGATACACGCATCGCTCCGGTCGACGGTTGCGATGCCGCAGGCACACGTGGGCACGGTGTCGACGTGACCGGTCGTTGGCGGATCCGGATCGCGACGATCGTCATGGTGTGGATCGCGGTGGTTGCGGCGCTCGCGTTCATGGAGATGCGCCCGTCGGTCACGGTGCTGGCTGCGATCGTGGTGGCGGGCGCGGTGGTGGTGTGGTCGATGCTCGACATCGGTGACGTCGCGGCCCCTGTCGACTGGCGCGCGACCAGCGATGGAGGTGTGTCGACCCGCGGGGCCGATACCCGCGTCCGTGTGCTCCGCCGGCAGATCTCCGATCCCAACGCGCTCGAGGGTCGGGCCGCTCTGCATCGTTCGCTGATCGCGCTCGTCGACGAGGCATTGAGAACGACCCATGGCGTCGATCGCTTCGAGCAACCGACGCTCGCAGCTCGACTGCTGGGGCCGCACCTCACCTCGTTCGCGGCCTCGACCCCGACGTCGAGCGACGTGCTCGCCGATCCAGCCCTCCTCAGCGCTCTGATCGATCAGATCGAGCGGCTGAGCACCGAACCCCATCACCAGGAGATCCGATGACCTCACTCGATGTCCCAGCCGCTTCTCGGCTGGCGAACCTCGTGCTCGACGAGGTGGAGCGAGCCGTGGTCGGCAAGCGCGAAGCCCTCACCTTGGTGCTGAGCGGCATGCTCGCCGGAGGTCATGTGCTGATCGAGGACCTGCCCGGGCTGGGCAAGACGCTGGCCGCCCGGTCGTTTGCCACGACGCTCGGGCTCACGTTCACGAGGGCCCAGTTCACCCCCGATCTGCTCCCGGCCGATCTCACCGGCTCGTTCGTGTACGACCAGCGCACCGCCGAGTTCGTGTTCCGCCAAGGGCCGCTGTTCACCGGGCTCCTGCTCGCCGACGAGATCAACCGCACCCCGCCCAAGACCCAGGCGGCCTTGCTCGAAGCGATGCAGGAACGCCAGATCACGGTGGAGGGCCAGACGTTCGTGCTCGACGCACCGTTTCACGTGCTCGCCACGGCCAACCCGGTCGAGTACGAGGGCACCTACCCGCTGCCCGAAGCGCAGCTCGACCGGTTCCTGCTGCGCATCAGCTTCGGGTATCCGACGCACGACGAGGAGTGGGAGGTGTTGCGCAGGCGGATCGATCGAGGCCACGAGGAGCAGACGCTCGCGGTGGTGACCGATGCGGCACGCGTGCTGGAGATGCAAGCCGCGGTCGAGATGGTCACGGTCGACGAGTCGATCAGCCGATACTGCGTCGAGCTCGTCAACGCCACGCGGCGGCACCCGCATGTGCTGATGGGGGCGTCGCCACGCGGGTCCCTGGCGTTGATGCTGGTCTCGCGAGCGCTCGCAGTTGTGCGCGGCCGTGACTTCGTGGTGCCCGAAGACGTGAAGGCCGTCGCTGTTGCCGTGCTGGTTCATCGCATCACGGTGAAGCCGGAGCTGTGGATGACTGCTGCGTCAGCCAAATCGGTGGTTCACGACGTGCTCGGTCAGGTGCCCGCCCCGGCTGCACGCGAGGTCACCCGGCCCGCATGATCGCTCCGGGCTGGCAGCCCACCGCGGCTCAGGTTCGCGCCGGCTCGAGCGGTGCCATCCTGGCGATCGTGGGCGCGCTCGTTCGCCGCCCGGACGCGGTGGTGCTCGCCGTGCCGCTGCTGGTGATCGCGTGTTGGGGAGCGCTCCGCCGACCCCGGAGCGAACCGATGGTCTCCGAGACGATCGACCACGCGACCGTGCGCGAAGGGGAGGCGACGACGTGGCGGATCGAGGTGAACCGTGGCACCGCGACTCAGGAACCGGTCGGGTCGCATCGCGACGGAGACCACGATGTCGGCCCGGATGTCGGCCCGGATGTCGGCCGGGATGATGACGGCGGCATCGACTCGGTCGGTGCCGTGCTGTGGGCGCCTCCGTACGCCGAGCTCGACCCGCCCTGGGGCGAGATGGTTGCAACGATGACGGCGGCCGGCGCATCCGGCAGCCGGGAGACGGCTCGATTCGCGATCGGCCTCCGCAGCACGAGGTGGGGCCGCCGCTTCGTCGGGCCCGCCCGTGTCGTGGCGTCGAGCCCGTGGGCGGCGTTCCGCTGGACGAGTGCGACCACCAGCTCTCGGCTCGTCACCACCGTGCCTCTGCCTGCGGTGTTCGACGCTGCGGCTCCGGCCACGCACGCCGTCGGGCTGGTGGGCCTCGACCGATCGGTGCGCCCGGGCGACGGCAGCGAGTTCGCCGGTATCCGCGCCTTTCAGGCCGGCGATCGATTGCGGCGCATCCATTGGTCTCGTTCGTTGCGAACCGGCTCCCTGCACGTGACCTCCACGTGGGCCGACCACGACCGGCATGTTGTGCTGGTCGTCGATGCGTTCAACGACGTCGGCGACAGCGATGGCATCGACGGTCGTGCATCGAGCCTCGACACCACGGTGCGCGCCGCAGGTGCACTTGCCGAACACCATCTGCGTCGCGGCGATCGGGTTGCGCTCGTCGTGCTCGGCGCTCGCGGTCCGATGCGCGTGCCGGCGGCCAGCGGCTCGCGGCATTTGCGGCGAGTGCTCGACGTGCTGGCATCGATCGAGCCAGCGACCGCACTTCGCGACGACGTGCACCTCCGACTCGGGCTCACCGGTGGATCGCTGGTGATGATGCTGTCGCCGTTGGTGTCGGAGGTGCCGCTGCAGCGAGCGATCTCGCTCGCCGGACGTGGGATCGCGGTCGTGGTGGTGGACACGCTGCCAGAGGGGGTCACCGACCACGACGCCGACGATCCCTTCCGGGCTCTCGCGTGGAGGATCCGGCTGCTCGAGCGTGCCCGCGAACTGCACGCTGTTCGCTCGGCCGGCGTGCCTGTCGTGGAGTGGCGTGGGCCGGGCAGCCTCGACCACGTGTTGCGCGATCTGGCGCGGCGTCGCTCGGCTCCCAGGGTGACGAGGCGATGAACCGGCGGAGGACGATCACCGTCGGCGGGGCCTCACGAGATGGGCTCACCAGCCTCGGCGTGTCGGCAACGCTGCGACGCCTGAGCATGCATCAGTGGTTGCTGCGCATGCTGGTGGTGATGGGACCGTTGCTCACGCTGGGCGCCACCATGGCTGCCAGGGGGGCCTTCCAGCCGATCGCTCTGTTGGTGATCGGAACGATGGCCGTGGGTTGCGCGCTCGCGCCCGACTCGCACCTCGGTCTGCTCGTGGTGTTGCTGGCGTCGTTGAACTGGCTCCAGACGGTGAACGACCAGACGACCCCCTGGTTGTTGCTGGCCGCGGGTGGGCTGTTGGTGTTGCACACCTCGATGGCCGCGGCGACTATCGCTCCGCCCGGAGCATCATGGCCGCACGACCTCGTGTACCGGTGGGTTCGGCGTGTCGGAGCGGTGGTGGCGGCGACCGTGGCTGCGTGGCTGGTGGCTCTCGGTGTGTCGGAACTGTCCCTCGACGGTCACGCCCTGGTTTTGATCATCGCAATGCTGTCGGTGGCCGGGCTGATCTGGTGGGCGAGATCACGGAGCCTCGGGTAACGAAACGATGGCCGTTCGCCGGACGGAAGGTGAACACTCGGGCACCGCCCTGTCGGCCCGAGTCGAACTGTTCCGCGTGACCCGCACGGCGGGTGCCGGGAACCGGGCGGCAGGCATCAACATGACCGCGTCGGGCAACGCCTCCAACACCACGCTCGACAACTTGGCGGCCGGCGCGTTCTGATCCCGCCGGCGACTGCGTGGGTCGCTCGGTCAATGAGGGTGATCGTGACCTTCGTGGTCGTCGTGATCTTCGTCGTTCTCGATGGCGTCGAGGAATGCCTCGACATCGTCGTCCTCGCCGCCGACGAGCCAGATCACCAGTTCGTCGTCGTCGTCGCTCCACGGGAGCATGCCTTCGACGCTGTAGCGATCGACGGTGATGTCTTCGCTGTCGTTCTCCACCGGTGCGATCACCGCCAACTCGACTTCGGCGTCAGGCGGCTGGTCGCGCAGCATGTCCATCAGTTCGGAGACTCGCATCGGAGGCCTTTCGTGTTCGGAGGCCGGCCATCGACCTCGATCTGGCGGGTGTGACCGCTCACTCCTCGAGCCACGACGGTGCCTTGTCGAGGAGGTAGAGGCTCACGTCGCGGCACCGAACGAGGGTGTCGCAGAACGCCTCTTCGTTGGCGGTGTAGACGTCGGAGAGCTCGACCGTGAGACGAGCGACGAGCGACAGACTGCGTTCGGGCGCGTCGGTCACGCTGGCGAACGAGTCGATCGCGGACACCTCGATCGGCAGGTCGACGCCGCCGACGCCGGCGATGTCGGTGGCGAGCACCAACAGGTCGGGCGGCTGGGGGAGCGGAGGCAGGGTCCAGGTGAACAGCAACGGGAACGCGAAACCGGTGGGTGGGTCGTCGTCGGGGTCGTCCATCTTGATGACCTCGTCTTCGAAACCGAGCAGAGCCCGCGGGTCGACCTCGAGCGAGAGATGCAGGTCGATGGGGCCGTTGCACGCCTCTTCGGGGTGCAGGTCGACCTCCCACAACTGACGCAGCGAGTAGGTCTCGACGAAGTGTCGCTCGTCGTGAACGTGAAAACCGTGGTCGATCGCGTGGCTCTTCAGATCCGCCACGAATCCGGCGACGTCGATGACGGCCAACGCTGGTCCTTTCTTGGGGACACCCCCGTTCGTCTGCTGACACTACCGTGCGTCCGTGCTGCGCGATCGGATGGGACTTCTCGTCGAGACGGCCGAGGCGGTGACCCGGGCGATGGCGGGTGTGCGCGACTTCGGACCGTCAGGGTTGCGGCGGGGGCAGTATGCGCTCGACCTGCGTGCTGACGAGGCTGCGTTGGCGGTGCTCCGCGCGGCAGGTGTTGGCGTGCTCTCGGAAGAGAGCGGAATCGAGCGGCCCGATGCCGACGAGATCGTGATCATCGACCCTGTCGACGGGTCGACGAACGCCAGTCGAGGCATCCCGTGGTATGCCACATCGCTGTGCCTCGTCGACGCCGACGGGCCGGCCTCGGCACTCGTCGTGAACCTCGCCAGCGGGGTGAGGTACTGGGCCGAACGCGGCGGTGGAGCCTTCTGTGACGGCACCCCGATCAGAGCGAGCAGTCTGACGGCCATGAGCGACGCGATCGTGGGGATGAACGGCATCCCTCCCCAGCACCTCGGGTACGCACAGTCGCGCGTGCTGGGCGCTGTTGCGCTCGACCTCTGCCAGGTGGCGGCGGGGGTGCTCGACGGCTACATCGACTGCATCGACGAAGCGCATGGAGCGTGGGACCACGCGGCCGGCTCGCTCATCTGCCGCGAGGCAGGGGCGGTGGTGACCGATGCGTGGGACCGTGATCTGTTCGTTGTCGACCACGCAGCCCGCCGAACCCCGATCGCCGGAGCCACACCCGAGCTCCACGCCTCCCTGCTCCACGCCCGCAGAACCATGCGCGATGAGAGATGAGTGCCTGTGGCGCTCCCATCTCTCATCGCCATCGGCCCCGGCGGAGCGGCGGTGAGAGATAGGCGCTGTAGGGGCACTCATCTCTCATAGCGGGGTTCGGGGTCGACGCCCTGGGGCGAGCGGTGGGCGACGGGTAGGATCACCGTCTCGTGTGCCGGGGCGCATAGCTCAGTTGGTTAGAGCGCTTCCCTTACAAGGAAGATGTCGGGGGTTCGAGTCCCTCTGCGCCCACTCCGTACGTTCTCACGCACTCTGACCAGGTGAAAGAGCCCACCTGCAACCTTGTTGCCTGGTGAACGATCATCAGTTTATCGGGGCCAGGGAGAAGCTCAAGTGGATGTTTCGATCTGTCCTGCATCGGACAGCCACCACATCAGTGAGTCCTCGCAGCACGAAGCACCTCCTTGCGGGCAAGGTCGCTCGGAGTCGAGGAGAAACCGCCGTTGACTTCGTTGGATCTACCGACAGGGGTATACGGGGGGGTGGGGCCTTGCGAATCGGATGATTCCCCTGGTTGGCTCCGTGGACGGCCGTCTCAGGCAAAAGCTGCGAAGCGATGGCTCACCCCGAGGCCGAAGCGCTGCGTTCGCTGTACCGCCTCTCAAGGCCCTTGACACGCCTACAGCGCAACAGAGAGTGTCCGTGGTCCCGAGTGGCAACTCCAGACACAAGCGGATGTAAGCGATGAGCCGACGGACAGGTCGTCCGTTCGGCGGACGCCCGCTGCTGCTCGGCCCAATCCAGTTGGGCTTGTTCGGCTCGCCGAACATCGGCGGAGAACTGCGATCGGTCGCTACCAGGTGGTTCGTGGTCACTGTTGTGTTTGGGCGAGTCGAGGCCACACAACCTCCAATACCACTCTGCGTATAAGTAGAGAAGTGGTTGAGCTACTTAAAGTGGTGTTGGACGGTTTGCAGCGATAAGGTGATGACTAACAAAGCGAACAACTCAACCCATACCCGCAGCCTTCTCAGAATGATTCGCGTCGCAGCGGACGAAGCGCACCCACGCAGGTCGTTCGACGGATCCCAGCTCCGATACGCCCGCGAACAACACAGCGTTGCGATCGAGGCGATCGCAGTTGTCCTAGATGTCAGGGTGCTCACGGTTTGCCGCTGGGAGCGTGGCTCGAATCATCCCCAACCCCGCCATTTGGCACGCGTGGAACGAGTCCTGGCCCACCTGAGTGCGGACCTTGGGGTCGCATGATGAGCGCGAACCGTATCTACGACGTTGGCGCTCTCTCTAAGAGATGCCGCCTGCTGCTGTGCAGCGGAGATGGCTGGGACCGATATGGGAGCAGCTACAAGGCACTCGCAGCACTGACGGGCGGCATGGTCCAGGCAGGCTGGACCGTGGAGCAGGCTGTGGCCGCACTTACGGACAAGGGGAACAAGGCAGCACAGTTGTTGGCAGATGCCTATCAGGGACGATTGACGTCGCAGATCATCTCCAAGCATCGAGCTTCCGTCCGAGCCCACGCGAGACACGCCGAGGCTGTGGATCGATGGGCATCCATGGTTGTAGTCAGATGGCCGCACGGCGGCCGATACGGAGCGACCTTTCGAGTGGCGCTTGCTCTCGCCAACTTGGCCAGAAAGTCGGGCTCGATGTCCTTCACGGCTAGCAATCTTCAGATCGGTGAAGCCGCAGGTGTCGGCGCAGTCTCCACCTGCTGGATCGATACGAAGTCGCTTCGAGCAGCTCTGGTTAGGTTGCAACAGTGGGGCTGGATAGAACGTCGGCGTGTCCAGCAGGACAACGCCTTTGATGAAGCCACGAAGGCCAGCTTTGAATATGTGCTCGTCGATCCTCAACGGCTCGACAAGCAACTTGTAGAGCAACAAGCAATGTACGTCCATGCCCCTACTAAGTCCATAGGACCTGTGTGGACTAGTAGGGGCATTCCCGTACATCGGGCTTCGGTCAGGTGGTTTGACCTGCTGCACGTTGTATTCGAGGAAGCAGCATTGGGAGCCACATGCTCTCGGGTCTGGGCCCTGTTGCGAAGCACAGGGTCTACTCGTTGTTTGAGCGACATTGCTTCCACCTTGGGGCTATCTCGGGATAGTACAAACCGTGCTCTGACACGATTGAGCGAAGCCCGTCTGGTCGAGCAGGTGGTTCCGAGAGGTCCCTGGCAGGGGACCGATCGTTGTCTTGATGAGGCGGCGGAAGAACTAGACGTCGATGATCGCCAGGCTAGGCGAACGACAGGAAATCTGCTCCACAGAACCAATCGGATCAATGCCCTCAAAGCGGGCAAACCATCCTCGCAACGCAGTACACCTGACGGTCGCTTCATTGATCGTGAAACAGGGGAGATCTCGAACTATTCTAGTCCATTTCTTCATGGCGCTTTGAGAGCCCCCTACGAGGGCCGCAGGGGCCCGCTAGGGGATGATCGGCCGTCTGTGTCCACAGAAGGCGCTTGCAGCGCCAGAGGTGACCGCTCGCCCAGCCTGAAGCTGCTCTTCCCGCACGCTCCCCAGACTGGCGTGTGCCCTGTGATGGATCTGGCGTGCGATCTGGTCGGTGCGCCATGAGCAAGATGAACCACAATCGACCACAGTTCCAGAAGCAGAGGTTCTACGAGCGCAACGACCAGTACGTGCCCCCTCACCGCAGATGCAACAGCATTGACGGTGAGATCGGTCGAGTGGAGGCGGCTGTGCTGGCTTACGACGGAACCGACTCGGAACTTCTGGGACTTCGATCCATGGTGGTCGCTGGAGGTGCGCTCAGTGACTCCGAGAAGGGTCGTGCAAACTGGCTGCTGAGGGACAACCGCGGTCCCAGGTTGGCCGCGTGACGCTGAATCGGCGACTGAGGGGGGAGGGGACGAACACGGGTATCCACACCTCGTGAGTAGCAGCAGGACTAAGTTCCGAGGTCAGCAGATCCAGATTTCGATGACCGTGGCCACTTGTCGTGTGCCCAGCCGACCCGCGGAGGTCTCAGGTCCAGTGGAGCGACTCAAGAAGGTGTTAGGCGGCATCGCTATGGTCTTGGGTTTCGGTCTCTGGGTCGTCGCGTGTCCTGAAGTGTCCCAGGGCAGGGATCAGAACGGCTGCTACGAGGCGACAAAGTATGCAGCCGTGTACGAGATACGTGAGCGAATCCCTTGCCAGTGAGGCGCAGGGCGTCGATATCGGCATTGTCAGCATGAGGTGAGTCGCGGTTATTCACGATAAGAGAGAAGGGGATCGCAGTGAACTACACGAAGTTGTTGAACTATGCTTGGTTGTTGATTTTCCCTGGTGCTGCTGTCGCCACGTGGCTTGAGAAGCGCAAGCGGCGGTGAGCGCAGCACTAGAGCGTTCACAATGGCGACATCGTTTTCGACGTAGACGATCCCTCAACCACCAACTTCGATCCTCGACGATCGACCAAAGGGAGCGGCGATGACCGAGGATGCATGGCACGTTGCAAGGTTGATCCCGACAAGCGGGATCAACGGGCAGGAGGAGGCTGAGCGTCGAGCGACCTCCGCATTGCTGGCTGTCGCTTCTGTCGTTCGCGAGTTCGGTCTATCGCTGGTGAAGCCGCTGGGCGCGCCGTCGTCGGCGCTGGAGACATTCATCGAGGTGCCGTTCAAGGTCGAGGAACGGCGGGTCTATCCCGACGGGCTGATTCGAGCACGGCGTGGCGCTAAGACGTGGACGGCACTCGTCGAGGTAAAGACGGGCAGCGCTCACCTCGAACGGGCTCAGCTGGAGGACTACCTCGATGTCGCTCGTGAGCAAGGCTTCGATGCCCTGCTCACGATCTCGAACGAGATCTCGCATGCGCCTGGGGTTCACCCGACAGCCGTGGACAAGCGGCGGCTCAAGAAGGTGGCCCTGTATCACTACTCATGGTCGGAGATCCTGACCCTGGCCGTGCAGCACCGCGTGTGGCGAGGCGTGGCGGACCCTGAACAGGCCTGGATCCTTGGTGAGCTGATCCGCTATCTCGAACACCCCAAGAGTGGAGCGCTCGACTTCGCTGACATGAGCGAGCCGTGGACTGCGGTTCGAGATTCAGTCGCGCATGGCACCCTTCGTCCGAGCGACCGTGGGCTCGGTGAGGTGGTCCTGCGGTGGGAACAACTGCTCCAGTTCGCGTCGCTGCGAATGGGCCGCCAGTTGGGTGCCGAGGTCGAGGTCGTCCGCTCCCGCAAGGAACGTGAGGATCCGTTGCTTCGTGTCGTCGCCCAAACGACCGAGATTGTGGATCGCGGTCGATTCACTGGTTCTCTTCACATTCCTCAGGCCATCAACGACATCTCCGTTGTAGCTGATGTGCGCGCAGGCCGAGTCCATGTCTCGGTGGATGTTGATGCGCCTGCCGAAGGGCGACAAGCGACGAGGGTTGCTTGGCTGCTCCGACAGTTGAAGGACGCGCCCGACCAACTGCGGATCGATTCGTGGTCGGTGATGTCTCGTAACTCGATGAGTGAGCTGCTCGGCGCTGCACGGGTCAATCCTGAACGCCTGATCGAAGATCCGAAGAAGAACCTTCGAACGTTCAGAATCACTGCGACATCGGCGCTCGGCACGAAGCGCGGCGCTGGGCGTGGTGGCTTCATCGACTCGATCCTGTCCGCGGTCGAGGGGTTCTACGAGGCAGTCGTTCAAGACTTGCGGCCCTGGGTCGCCAAGGCTCCTCAGCTGCCGACGGGAGGGCGTTCAGCAGTCGAAGAGGCAGGCATCGACCTCACTGCGCCTGCGAGCGAC
>JAYUSX010000375.1:0-8452 GCA_043755475.1 Actinomycetota bacterium | reverse complement strand
CGTGTTGAAGCTGCTCGTGCCCCGTGGGACCGATGTCGCGCACCACGAGATCACGGTGCTGCGACTGATCGATGGGCACGGGTGCGCGGCGCTGCTGGACGATGACGAGTCGCTCGGAGCGATGCTGCTCGAGCGGCTCGGGCCGTCGCTGCACGATCTGGGTCTCCCGATCGCACGTCGCCACGAGGTGCTGGTCGCAACGGCGCAACGAGTGTGGCGGCCGGCGGCGGGATGCGGGCTCCCGACGGGAGCGGACAAGGGTCGGTGGCTCATCGATCACCTCACTCGGCTCTGGAACGAGCTCGATCGGCCCTGTCGCGAACGGACGGTTGCTCACGCAGTCGCGTGCGCTCGGCGACGCATCGCCGCTCACGACGACGAACGATCGGTGCTCGTGCACGGAGACATCCACGAGTGGAACGCGCTCCAAACGATCGATCCGGCCGACGGCTTCAAGCTGGTCGACCCCGACGGCCTGCTCGCCGAAGCCGAGTACGACCTGGGCATCATCATGCGCGAGGACCCCGACGACCTGCTGCTCGGCGACCCGCGCGAACGATCTCGATGGCTCGCGGCCCGCACCGATCTCGACGAGACGGCCATCTGGGAGTGGGGGGTCGTGGAACGCGTGTCGACGGGGTTGCTGTGCACGCAGATCGGCCTGCAACCGGTCGGTCGCCAGATGCTGCACGCAGCCGATCTGGTGGCCGAGCTCCAGGACGACTGAACGCAACCCGGCGGCGTGCGCGGACGCGATCAGGCGCTGTAGAGCACCGGGTTGTGAGGGCCGGCGGCGACCGAGCCGGGAGCGACGCCACCCAGCCACGCCTGCTGGTCCCACACCCGCATCGGGTTGTCGACCGGGCCCACGGTGGCGCCGTCGGCGTAGTAGATGATGGTCATGACCGAACGCAGTGCGTCGGTCGGGTTCGGCGGCGCCGAATGCAACGTCCACCCGGTGTGGAACGTGGCGTCGCCTGCGACGAACGGGGCGTGCGAGACCAGCGGGATCGAGCGGGTTCGGACGACGTCGTCGAAGAACTCCTGGGACGGATCACCGATCGCATGGGTGCTCAGGCATCCGCTGCGCTGGGTGCCCGATGCGAACACGACACCCATGTCGGCCCGCACATCGACCAGTGGCATCCACATGGTGATCGTCCGGTCGGTGTCGAGCGGCCAGTACACCTGATCTTGATGCCACGGGGTGGGCCCGCCTCCGGGCTCCTTGCAGAGAGCCTGGTCGTGGTACAGCCGAACGCCGTTCACTCCCAACAACTCGGCCGCCACTTTCGCAAAGCGTCGAGCGAACACGAATCGTCGGATCACCGGGTCGCGCTGCCAGAGGTTGAGCGACTGCAGGAACGCCTTGCCGTAGGTGTCGCGCTCGGCGAGAGGCCGCTTGTCCCACGCGTGATCGAGCGCTGCCTGCACGATCGAAGGTGCAAATGCAGCGACTTCATCGGGCGACGCGAGGCCACGTACGACCGCATGGCCGTCGGATCGGAACCCGGCAACGACGGCAGGGCTGAGTTCGTGCGGAGACGACAGCTCCGGGAGGTGATCGATCGATGCGGTCATGGTCCGATGGTGACGGTCGCTCGGTTCTCGGAGCCGGATGTCAGTCGGGGATGAGCACGGGCTTGATCGTGCCACCGGACAGCGACGACTGCTCGGCCTCGTTGATCTGGCTCATCGGATAGGTCTGGATCAGACGATCGAATGGGAAGCGCCCGTCCTGCCACAGTTGGATCATGCGCGGGATGAACACCTGAGGCTTGGCGCTGCCCTCGAGGATGTTGATCACGGTCTTCCCGAGGGTGGAGAAGGCATCGAGCACCAACTCGCCCATCTGCACACCGACCAGGCCCATCACGCCCGTCATCCGCAACGACATGAGACCGTTCTTGATGACCGATGGAATGCCCGTGGTGTCGAAGCCGTACTGCGCACCCCCACCGGTGATGCCGATGACCTTGGCGACAATGTCGGCGTCGGCGCCGTCGAGCACGTGCGTGGCGCCCACCTCGAGGGCGAGTTCGCGTCGGTGCGGCTGAAGGTCGACCGCGATGATCGTCGTGGCTCCGGCGACTCGACCCGCCATCACGGCAGCGAGCCCGACGGCTCCGGCGCCGAACACGACGAGGCTGGTCCCTGGCCGCACGTCCATCGCGCACAAGATCGAGCCTGCGCCCGTCTGGATGCCGCAGCCGAGCGGGCCGAGCAGCTCGAGCGGCAGGCTCTTGTCGACCACCACGACATTTCGTGCGGTCGCCAGGCAATGCGTGGCAAACGACGACTGACCGAACCAACGCGCCGAGACCTCTTTGCCGTCGACGTCGCGCACCGGCGTCGATCCGTCGAGGTTGCGACCGCTCAGGTTCCGCGGGATGAACGTGTCGCAGTAGGCCGGCTGATCTGCCAGGCAGTTCGCGCACTGACCGCACGAGTCGAACGACAGCACCACATGATCGCCGACCTGTACACCCACCACGTCGGCGCCCACGCCCTCCACCACGCCCGAACCTTCGTGACCGGTGATGACCGGTGGGGCCGCCATGAACCCGCCACGGGGCACGACATCGGTGTGGCACATGCCGGCACCGACGATGCGTACGAGCACCTCGTCGACGGCGGGTGCGGCCAGCTCGACGGTCTCGATCGCATACGCCCCGGCCGGGTCGCGGAGGACTGCTGCCTTCACCTGCATGAGTTCACCCTTTTTTTGAGAGACGGTTTCGCTGGTGGGTGTTGTTCCACCCGTCGTTCGGCGCCACGACGTTCTACACCACGCGTCCTACACCAAGCGAAGGTCGCCCGCAGGCGCCGAACCGATGGAGCGGCGGCTCGCTGCGGCGACGCCAGCCCACCGTTCGAGCGCACCGCCGTGCTCCACACCCACGACGCTGACGATCAGGTGATCCACACCAGCTTCGACGAGCCGCTCGACCCGTGCGATGTGCTGCTCGACGGTTCCCGCCGCGACCGATCGGGCGAAGCGTTCCGACGCCACCTTCGGTGGTCGATGACGTTCGACGAGCTCGCGCACGTGGTCTGCGTCGTCTCCGATGAGCACGGTCGACAGATGCGATACCGACACGTCGTCGGGATCGCGGCCCACGTCTGCGCAGTGGGCACGAAGCACCGCCACCTTCCGTGCCACGACCTCGGGTTCACCGAACAGGTTGCACGCGTCCGCCACCTCGGCCACCAGGCGAAGCGTTCGACGCTCCCCCGATCCACCGACCATGATCGGAACCTTCGCTTGGAGCGGGCGCGGGTAGCACGCTGTGTCCGGCACGTGCAGCACCTCGCCGTCGAACGGCTTGTTGCCCGGACCCCACAGCCGAGGGAGCAGGCGGAGCGCATCGCGCAGCAATGCGTATCGATGGTCTCGGGAGGGGAACTCCCAGCCGTAGGCACGGTGCTCGTCGGCGTACCACGCCAGCCCGAGGCCGCACCTCGCCCGGCCACCCGACAGCACATCGAGCGTGGCCACGATCTTTCCCAGGTGGGCCACGTTCCGATACGTGATCCCGGTGACCAGCGTGCCCAATCCGATGCGTTCGGTACAGCCCGCGAGATGGCCGAGGGTGGTCCAGCTCTCGAGCATGTCCGACCACGGCGGGCCGAACATCGGGATCTGACGCATGTGGTCCATCAACCACAGGTCGTCCACACCGGCCGCCTCGGCCCGTCGAGCGATGTCGCGGAGCGTCGGACCGATCATGGCCGGTCCCCCCTCCCAGGCGAAGTGGGGGACCTGGAGGCCGAACCGGAGAGCGTCGCTCGAGCTGTTCCCGACCGGCGCAGCCGTCGACACTGCCGCAGATCGATCGGACACCGTCCGCCGGGTCAACGACGGTGAGACCAGACTGGCGGCGCCCGCCCGATGCACGGCATCGAACGGCTCAGCGTCGACGGCAGCCATCACATCCGGCCACTCACCGAGTTGACGACGGAGCACGGCCTCGGGCACCGGCGACGGACGCGCCCGATTGCGCGCCTTCACCTCGCGCGCCGCCACGTCGAACACCACGGCCACGCACGGTGTGCCATGACGAGCGGCCACCTCGCGGGCGCGGGCACGGCGGGTCACGTCGTTCCCGAGCGAGTCGATCACCGTGGTCAACCCTCGTCGAAGTCGACGATCCACCACGTCGTCGAGCACGGCGAACGCATCGGCGGAGGCGCGCAGGTCGTGTTCTCCCTCGCCCACCAGCCCGCGCAGCGCATCGCTCGAGACCACGTGGCCCGCGAGGTGCTCGGCGGCCCAGGTGGACTTGCCCGACCCAGCAGGGCCGACCAGCACGACGAGACACGGTGACGGCAGTTCGATCACGCCTCATCTTGACCGCTGCTGCCTCTGCCGAGGGAGCCGACGTCCGACCGAGCTCGGGAAACCCCGAGCGGCCACCACCCGCGTGCGCGTCAATCGCCCGCAGCGGCAGGCGTCGCGAGTTCTTCGATGTACTGCACGATGGCCAACACATCGGCTTCCGGGATGGCATCGACAGGCATCTTCTGGGTGTAGCCGGCTACCTGTCGCGCCCGGGGATCGACGATCGACTCGACCAGGTAGTCGCGGTCGGCGACGACGCTGCTTCCGTCGTCGAGCATCACGGTGGAACCGAACAGCCCGACCCACTTCGGTCCCGCGTTGCCGGCGCCGCCTTCGCCCGCGCGCCCGTGGCACCCCACACAGCTCCGGCGAACCGCAGCCTCCTTGCCCGCCTGGGCAAGCTCACTGAGCGGCGGCCCCGCATTCGTCCCGTCGTCACGGCTCGCGAATGCAACCATGACGACAACCACCACGAGAACCAGGGCAACGCCGCCGATCGAAAGACGACGAACGGTACGCGCCCGCCCTTGCGCCGCCTTGTTCCGCCTCGCTCGATCGTTCACCGCGTCTGCTCCCGAGGTTCACGCCGAGACTCGGAGCTGGAGTCACAGGAGGAGTCACAGGAGGAGTCAGGGCAGGAGTGGGGTGTCGGCGTCGTCATCGGGTGGGTCCTCAGCGCGACCAGTGTCGCTCGACCCGACGTCGTCGACCAGGGTCGAACGACCCCCTCGGCTGATTCGGTGGATCGGTCGGCGATGGTTCAGAACGGTGTCTCGGGCAGCCACTGCGCCGGAGCGCTGAACGGGTCGGGTGCGGCCCGTGCTGGGTCGATGACCTCGAACTGGGTCATCATGTCGTGATCCTCGTGCATGGTGTTGTGGCAGTGGATCATGTACTTGCCACGGCCATCGAACGTGGCGAGCACTCGCACGGTCTCGTTCTCACCGACGTTGATCACGTCCTTCGGCCCGACCTCGTAGGGATAGGGCGGTCTGCCGTTGCGGGTGAGGATCCGCACGTCGATCAGGTGCGCGTGCATCGGATGAGCCCAGCCACCGGAGTTGTTCTGGTACTCCCAGATCTCCGTGGTGCCGTAGGTGGGTCGGGCTTCGGTGAACGTGTAGCCGCTCTCGACCACGTCTGCCCACGTGTTGCCGTTCACCGTCCACTCGCCGCCCTGTCGTTTCGTACGGAAGTTGCGGGTCCGCACCGACCTCGACACGGGCGTGGTCATCACCGGGTTGGTGAGATCGAGCACGTCGGGAACGGAGTTGTTCGCCGGATCGAACACGTCGTCGACGACGTCGAAGGCCATGATCTTGTCGGTGTTCGTGAAGTCCTCGTTGTACGGAAGGCTGGCGTTGCGCATCACGACCCGCGTGCCGGGCGCGTACTTCGCGAAGTCGATCACCACCTCATAGCGCTCACCGTTGGTGTGACGGATGCTCTTGGTCTTCACCGGGTACGGCATCAGTCCCGCATCCGTGGCGACGACGGTCAGATCGTCGCCGTTGTCGAGCGACCAGTGGAACGAACGCGACACACACCCGTTCAGCACCCGGAAGCGGTACTTCCGCCGGGCGACTCTCATCGCCGGCCACGGTCGACCGTTCACGAGGATCACGTCTCCCCACAGGCCCTTTTCGTTCTCGAGCGAGAACAGCAACTCGCCACTTCGTTCGAACATGGCGTCGCCAATGGTGAGCCCGACGTCGTAGTCGCCGGTCGGCAACCCGAAACGAGCTTCGGCCGGATCGATCAGGTGATACTGGCCCGCGAGTCCCTGGTACACGTTCTGGGCGGTGTGGTGCGCTGCGTGGTCGTGATACCACAAGGTGCGGGCACGTTCGATGTTCTCCCATCGGTAGTCCTTGAACTGACCGGGCCGGGTGATGTCGTTGGCATAGCCGTCGTACTGGGGCAGCGACGGATTGCCGTGAAGGTGGATCGAGGTGTACAGCTCGTAGCCGAGCGTCGGGTGCTGAGCCGGCAACTGATTCACGAACCGTGCCCAGATGGGCGTTCCTCGAGTCGCACGGATGGTCGGGCCGGGCACCGAACCGTTGTACGCGTACAACGTAGTGCGGTGGCCCGGAAGCACCTCGGCCTGCACGGGTGCCATCACGATCCGGTGGTACTCCGCACCACCGGCCCACCGAACCGGTACCGACACCGGTGGCCGCGAGAACGGCACGGAGAACGGCGCAGGCAACTGCGTCTCACCGATCCGCCTCGACGTGGTCGACTGACCCGAGACCAAGCGCTGCAACGGCAGCGCCATCGCGGCACCGACGAAGACCCCCGCCCGCATCAGATCTCGCCGACTCAGAACTACAGGCCGCCCGACCCGTTCCTTCATGTCCGCCCCATTCAATTGTGTCTGGAGATTGTCTGCGCTCCGTCAAGGACTCGTCAAGAATTCAGGCCACTTTTCTGAGAACACCCGAAGGTTTGTCAAAGGTCGCCGCCCGTGCGACGTCCCGACCCAAGCAGGGAGATCTCGATGCGCGACCATGTGCCCGGGCCGCAACTCGCGATTCGTCGCGACGGCAGCGCACGACACGGTCCAGCGTGGTCCGGAGGGGTCCAGAGGGGCCCAGAGGGGGGTAGGGATGTCTGACACTCGGACAACGCCGGTCGCACCGGTGCTGGTGATCCGTGGCGGCACCGTGGTGGACGGTACGGGTTCGGCCGGCTACGTCGCGGACGTGGCCGTCGCAGGTGGCCGCATCGTCGCGATCGGACCAAACCTCGTCGGCGATCGCGAGCTCGACGCCACGGGTTGTGTGGTGAGCCCTGGCTTCATCGACATCCACACCCACTACGACGCCCAGGTGTTCTGGGATCCCGCGCTCACACCGTCGTGCTACCACGGGGTCACCACCGTCGTCGCCGGGAACTGCGGCTTCTCGATCGCACCCACGCGACCCGGCGACCGCGACCTGATCGCGCGCACCCTAGAGAAGGTGGAGGACATGGATCCGGCGTCGTTGAACGCCGGCATTCCCTGGGAGTTCGAGAGCTTCCCGGAGTACCTGCAGACCGTCGAACGCCATGGCACGGTGTTGAACTACGCGGCGTACATCGGTCATACCGCGTTGCGGATCTTCGTGATGGGCGACGAAGCGTCCGGCCGCACGGCCACCCAGGACGAGATCGACAGCATGGCCGAACTGGTCACCGAGGCAATGGACGCAGGGGCGGCGGGATTCGCCACGAGCTTCGCCGTCACCCACCTCGGCGCAGACGGTCAGCCGATCCCGAGCCGGTGGGCCGATCGCGCCGAGCTGGAAGGGCTGTGCCAGGCGGTGGCCGACTCCGGCCGCGGGGTCATCGGCATCAATGGCACCAGCGATGGCATGAGGTTCGAGCAGCTCTACGACATGCAACTCGAGATCGGCGTCCCGATCACGTGGACGGCACTGCTCACCACGAACACCGGCGCGCATCTGAAGGCGCTCGAGATCCACCAACGCGGGATGGCGCGGGGTGCGCAGGTCTACCCGCAGGTGAGCTGTCGACCGTTGTCATTCTCGATGACGATGATCGAACCCTTCACGCTCAACACGTCACCGATCTTCGCCGAGTTGATGCCCGTGTCGATCTATGCCCGCCGGGCCAACTACGCCGACCCGGGCTGGCGCCAGCGGGTGCGGGAAGGCTGGGCTGCAGGCAAGGGTCTGATGCCTCGCTGGGACACCTACGAGATCATGGAGAGCGACACGCACCCCGAGCTGATCGGGCGCCGCCTCGTGTCGATCGCCGCGGAGCGCGGAACCGAGCCGTTCGACACGCTGCTCGATCTGACCTTGGAGGAGCCCGACCTGCAACGGTTCCGCGTCAAGGCCGTGCTGGCCAACGACGACCAGGACGGCATCGCCGTGTTGCTGATGGCCGACGGGTGCACGCTCGGCCTCTCGGACGCCGGCGCTCACGTCGGTCAGCTGTGCGACGCCCCGCTCGCGACCGACCTGCTCGCCAACTGGGTGCGCGACAAGGGCGTGCTCACCCTCGAACACGCCATCCACAAGCTCACCCAGCAGCAAGCCGACATCTTCGGCTTCACCGACCGCGGCATCATTCGCGACGGGGCGATCGCCGACATCGTGG
>JAYUSX010000374.1:0-8473 GCA_043755475.1 Actinomycetota bacterium | reverse complement strand
GCGCCGAACGACTGGACCGAAGTGCTCCCGCACGTGGCCGGCCAGCGGATCGTCTCGGTCGAGCCATTCGCCGATCACCTGGTGATCCACGAATGGTCACAGGCCCAGCAGCGCGTGCGAATCATGGGGAGGGACGGCGCCGTCGAAGCGTTGGAGGTGGGCACCGAACCACACGAGCTCGAACTCGACGCAAACCCCGAGTGGAACGCGACGACGCTGCGCTACTCGTATCAGTCGTTCACCACACCTGCCTCGATCTACGAGCTCGATCTCGTCAGCGGCGAGCGCACCATGCTCAAGCGCACACCCACACCCAACGTCGTCCTGTCCGACTACGAAGCCAGCCGAGAGTGGGCCACGGCACCTGACGGCTCCAAGGTGCCCGTCGACATCGTTCGGCGACGTGGCAGTACCGCCGACGGCACGGCGCCGTGCTTCGTGTACGGCTACGGCAGCTACGAGGCCTCGATGCCGCCCTGGTTCAGCGTGGCCCGGCTGTCGATGCTCGATCGCGGCTGGACATGGGCGCTCGTGCATCCCCGTGGCGGCGGCGAGCTCGGACGGCGTTGGTACACCGAAGGCAAGCTGCTCGCGAAGCGGAACACCTTCACCGACACCATCGCATGTGTCGAGCATCTGCGCGACCTCGGGTGGGCGCATCCCGACAAGATCGCCCTGCGCGGCGGCAGCGCCGGCGGGCTCCTGGTGGGTGCGTGCATGACGATGCGTCCCGAACTGTTCCGAGCGATCATCGCCGAAGTGCCGTTCGTCGACGCCGTCACCACCATGAGCGACCCATCGCTGCCACTCACGATCACCGAATGGGAGGAGTGGGGAGATCCTCGCGACGAACCGGCCGCCAGCTACATGCTCAGCTACTCCCCCTACGACAACACCGTGGCTCGCGACTACCCGGCCCTGTTGATCTCGGCTGGTCTCAACGATCCCCGGGTGAGCTATCACGAGCCGGCGAAGTGGTGCGCGAAGCTGCGAGCGCTTCGCACCGACGACGCTCCACAGCTGTTGCGCACCGAGATGGGTGCGGGCCACGGCGGCCCGAGCGGCCGCTACGAACGCTGGCGTGACGAGGCGATCGTGCTCGCCTTCGCCCTCGCCGTCTGCAGCTGACGGTCATCCGAAGGCAGCCGCCAGACCAGCGATCGCGGCGAACCCGGCGTTTCGGGCCACGTGCCGAACACCGAGAGGGGCGGTGCTCCACGCGCCGAAGCATGCGCACTGCGGATGTCGGCCGCGCCTCAGCTGAACCACGATCGCCGCGGTGAACCCGAGCAGGGTGACGAGCCCAGCCAGCGCTGGCCACGGCGCGAGCAAGCCGGCGATCAACAGCCCTCCGACACCCATCTCCCACCACGGCACTGCGATCGCCAGCAGTCGTGGCGCACCGAGCTCGGCGGCCTGAGCCGGCCAGTCCTGCCCGCGCGCAACCTTGCTCGCGCCGGCGACGGCGAACACGACCCCCAGCACCACCTCGGACAAGAACCCGACGAATTGCACTGCTGCGCCGACGTCAGTCGAGCCGAATGGTGAGGCCTTCGCGAGCTGCGATCACCTCGAGGTCGAGCATCGATCCGGCCTTGACGGCACAGTCCCGAATCTCGTCGATCGCGTCGTCATGGCGCGTCGGATCGTGATGGAACAGCGCAAGCCGCTTGGCTCCTGCCTCGTGCGCGAACCACACGGCGTAGTCGACCGTGCAATGACCCCAGTTGAACTTCATCTCGAACTCGTCGGCGGTGTACTGGGAGTCGTGAATCAGGAGATCGACGCCGCGAGCGAGCTCCAGCGCGCCGTCGCTGGCGCGCATCGAACCGTCGTACGGCTGCTGGTGATCGCTCATGTACGCCACGCTGATGCCGTTCCATTCGATGCGGTACCCCAGCGTGTTGCCGACGTGTGGCACGAGTCGGGCCGTGACGTGCACCGGACCGATGTCGAAGTCCTCGTCGGCCACGTCGTGAAAGCGGAACGATCCCGGGAACTGGTCGATGCCGATCGGGAACAACGGCGGGTGGATCGTCGAGCGGAACACCTCGGCCACCGAACGACCATCCTCCTGGGCGGGCGCATAGACATCGAACGACGCGCCGGGTCGGAGCATCGGCGTGAAGAACGGCAGGCCCTGGGTGTGATCCCAGTGGAGATGGGTGAGCAGGCAGGAGCCTCGGAAGGTGCCGTCGTGCGGCTGGGTGGCCCCGAAGTACCGCAGGCCAGTACCCAGATCGAACACGATCGGGTCGGCGTCGGGGATCGCCACCGAGACGCACGACGTGTTCCCGCCGTACCGAGCAATGTCATCGCCATGGCACGGGGTGGAACCCCGGACACCGTGGAACGTGACGTCGACCCCTCGTTGACCCCCGATGGCCTTCACGATAGGACCAGCGCCCCCCGTCACTCAACTGGGGCGTCATCGGCTCCTCGTGACGTCCGTCGCAGCCACCGTCGCGGGCAGCCAACGATCCGCGAACGGGCGGCGAACGGGCGGCGCTGCGTGGCGTCGGCAAGCAACCGGAATCCTCGCTCACCGGCGTCGAGTCGGCTCGGACCGCATGGCTACGGTGAGCGCATGACGTCACCCATCGAGGCACACAACATCACCGTCAACGGTGTGGAGTTCGGCTATCTCTCGTGTGGCGGGAACGGGCCGCTGGCGCTATGCCTCCACGGATTCCCCGACAGTGCTCACTCGTGGCGCCACCTGCTGCCCGAACTCGCAGCGGCGGGTTATCGGGCGGTTGCCCCGTTTCAGCGGGGCTATGCGCCGTCGGCGGTGCCGGCAGATGGCCGATACCAGACCGCCGCGCTGTCCCTCGATGCCATCGGCTTCCACGAGGCGCTCGGTGGCGGCGTGCCAGGCGTGATCATCGGCCACGACTGGGGCGCGCCCGCCACGCACGGCGCCGCAGTGCACGAACCCGACCGGTGGAGCAAGGTCGTCAGCATGGCGGTGCCGCCTGGGCCGGCCCTGGCGATGGCCTTCCTCACCAACGTCGACCAACTCAAGCGCAGCTGGTACATGTTCTTCTTCCAACACCCTCTGTCCGACATGGTCGTGCCGGCCGGCGACCTTGCCTTCATCGACCGCATCTGGTCCGATTGGTCGCCCGGATACGACGGCGCTGCTGACGCTGCGCACGTGAAGGACTGCCTGCGTGAACCTGCTCATCTGGCCGCCGCCCTCGGCTACTACCGGGCATCGCTCGGCGACGGCTACAAGGATCCGGCCCTCGAGGCGCTGCAGGCGGCCAACCAGAACGTGCCGACTCAACCGATGCTCTACCTGCACGGCGCCGACGACGGTTGCATCGGCGTCGAGGTCGCGGAGAGCGCCCGCGCACTGGTGACGCCGAACGTCACGATCGAGATCATCGAGCGAGCCGGGCACTTCCTGCAGCTCGAGCGCCCCGACGTCGTCAATGCCCGAATCACGGAGTTCCTGTCATGACACCCTCAGATCTCTCCGCTCCCGCCGACCCGCACGCACGTCATCGAGTGCTGCCCGACGGTCTCGTCGTGATCGTCAAGGAGGAGTGCGAAACCTGCCGCATGGTCGCTCCCCTGCTCGCCCAGTTCGAGTGCACCGTCTACACCCAGGACGACCCGTCGTTCCCGCACAACGTCGTTCCGATTCACGACGCGGATCTCGCTGTCAGCTGGCACCACGAGATCGAGACCGTCCCCACCTTGATCAAGGTGATGAACGGCATCGAGATCGAGCGCACCGTCGGTTGGTTGCGCGCCGAGTGGCAGCGCATCACGGGCATCGGCCACCTCGGTGATGCCCTTCCGGTGATGCGTCCGGGGTGCGGGTCGCTGAGCGTCGATCCCGATCGGGTCGATGGGCTGCGTGCCCGATACAGCGGCCACGTCCTCACGTCGCGCCGCATCGAGCTCGCCGACCTGGACGACGAGATGGAGCTGATGTTCGATCGTGGCTTCACAGACGGTCTGCCCGTGGTGCCTCCGACCGAAGAGCGTGTGCTGCGCATGCTCACCGGCACCAGCCGCGCTCCCGACGAGGTGATCGCGATCGTCCCCCCCGATCTCGTCGAGGTCACCGTCGAGAAGATCGCGATCAACGCCGTGATGGCCGGATGCAAGCCCGAGTACATGCCGTGGGTGATCGCCGCGGTGCAAGCGGTCTGCACCGACGAGTTCAACATCCACGGCGTGCTCGCGACCACGATGCCGGTGGGCCCGGTGATCGTGTGCAACGGGCCGGGCACCAAGGCGATCGGCATGAACAGCGGCGGCAATGCCCTTGGGCAGGGCAACCGAGCCAACCTCACGATCGGCCGTGCCGTACAACTCGTGGTGCGCAACGTCGGCGGTGGCCGACCCGGTGAGGTCGACCGGGCCACCCACGGCAATCCGGGCAAGATCAGCTTCTGTTTCGCCGAGCTGGAGGAGGGGTCGCCGTTCACGTCGCTGGCCACCAGTCTCGGGATGGCCGAGCACGCCGATGCGGTGACGGTGTTCGCAGGTGAAGGGCCACGCTGCATCGTCGACCAACTCGCCCGCGATCCCGACAGCCTCGCCAACACCTTCGCCGCGTGCCTGCGCACGTTGCACAACCCGAAGCTGGTGCTCGGCTTCGACGTGATCCTGGTGGTCGGTCCCGAACACGCCCGCGTGTTCGCCGAGGCAGGCTGGGACCGTGATCGATTGCTGGCCGAACTGCACTCGCGGCTCCAGCTCCCCGGCGCCGACATCGTCCGCGGCGCTCACGGCATCGCCGAAGGGGTGCCCATGCATCTGCGCGACGCGACCCTGCCCAAGTTCCGTCCGGGCGGCATCCTGATCGTCCACGCGGGCGGGGGCGCCGGATTGTTCTCCGCGATGATCGGCGGATGGGCGAACGGCGACATCGGCTCCAAGCCCGTCACTCGCTTGGTCGACAAGTAGGGTCCCGCACATGAGCAAACTGCTCCTCGACCCCACCAGCGAGCGTCGCGTCATCGAGCGCACCCGTCTCGATCGACCCGCGTCGCTCGAGGGACAGGTCATCGGTCTGCTCGACATCTCCAAACCGCGCGGCGACGTGTTCCTCGACCGTCTCGAGCAGCGCCTCGTCGACGCTGGCGCGTCGGTGAAGCGCTACAAGAAGCCCACCTTCACGAAACCAGCGCCGGTCGACCTCCGCCACGAGATCGCCACCAACTGCACGCTGGTGATCGAAGCGCTCGCTGATTGAGGCAGTTGCACGTCGTGCAGTGTGCACGACATCGTCGATCTCGAGAGCCGGGGCCTGCCGGGCGTGTTCATCGCGTCCGCCGAGTTCGTCAGCGCCGCCGTTTCCCAGAGCACGTCACTCGGTTTCCCGTCCGTGGCCCGCGTGTTCACCCCGCACCCGATCCAGGACCGCACCGACGACGAGATGCGAGCGTACGCCGATGCCGCCTACGACGACATCCTGAGCCAGATCCTGAGCTGATTCCCGAGCCAGATCCCGAGCCAGACCCCTGAGCTCGGTCGTCGGCGACAAGACACGACTTCGCGATGAGAGATGAGTGGCCGTGGCGCGCCTTTCTCTCATCGCGACTTGCGACGCGACAGGCCCGATGAGAGATGGGGGCGGCAGAGCCACTCATCTCTCATCGCGGGGTTTGGTCCGGTCGCTCGACGGTCAGGGCAGGTGGTAGCTGTCGCCGTGTGCGGTCAGCAGGCCCTCCGCCACCAGCGCATCGGCGAGGTGTCGGGCGTGGTCGGCAGGACGTCCGGTCACCCGCTCGAGCGCGGCCGTCGGGATCGCTCCGACGCCGGCCGCCCGGATCAGCCGGCCGCGCGCCTGGCGATCGCTCCCTTCGAAGCGCGTCTGGCTCGTGCTCACACCGGCAGAGCCGATCGCCGGGTCTGGGAGTGAATCAAGGGCATCGCCGCCTCGCCATGCGCAGCACGCCGCGACGGGGCACTCCGGACACGATGGCACCGGTCGGCAGACCAGCGCCCCGAGCTCCATGATCGACTGGTTCCACACCCACGAATCGCCCGCCGGTAGGTGTGCGTCAGCCATCGCCTGCACCTCACGTGCGCCCAGCGTGCGGCCGGCAGCTCGCGCGTACACGCGGGCGATATTGGTGTCGACGACCGCCGCGTCGACCTCGAACGCGAAGGCCAGCAGGGCTCGAGCCGTGTACGGGCCGACTCCGGGGAGCGCCAACAGGTCGCTCAAGGTGTCGGGGAACCCACCGAGCTCGGTGATCGCTGCCGCGGCCGCATGCAAGTTGCGGGCGCGTCTTGGGTATCCCAGGCCCTGCCAGCACTTCAACACGTCGCCCAACGGCGATGCCGCGCACGCCGCGGCAGTCGGGAACGATTCGAGGAACGCCGCGTACTTCGGGATCACCCGCAGCACTTGCGTCTGCTGCAACATCACCTCGCTGACGAGGATCGCCCACGGGTCGCGGGTGCGTCGCCACGGCAGATCGCGCAACTGCGGCTCACCCCACGCGAGCACGGCCTCGACGAAGTCGTCGATGCGCCCCGTTCGCGGGTGGCTCAGTCCCACACCTCGATGCCGTCGTATGGCCGCTTGCGGTTGGGCGCGGAGTCGCGCTTCCACACCATCACACGCCGTCGGAAGTAGCAGACCTCCTTGCCGTCCTGGTTGAAGCCCTTGCTCTCGACCAAGACGGTTCCACGGTCGTTCTTGCTCTTCGACTCGGTGACCTCGAGCACGCGCGTCTCGGCGTGGATGGTGTCACCGTGGAAGGTGGGGAACTTGTGCTGCAGCGTCTCGACCTCGAGATTCGCGATCGCCGCGCCGCTCACGTCGGGCACGCTCATGCCGAGCACCAACGAATAGACGAGGTTGCCCACCACGACGTTGCGACCCTGCACGCTCTCGCTCGCGAACCAGTCGTTGGTGTGCAACGGGTGGTGGTTCATCGTGATCATGCAGAACAGATGGTCGTCGTACTCGGTGATGGTCTTGCCGGGCCAGTGCCGGTAGACGTCGCCGGGGACGAAGTCTTCGAGATACCTGCCGAAGGGGCGCTCGTGAACGGTCATGCAATCGACGTTAGCGGTCGGACTTCGGGTGGTCCTTTTCCAGCCACGGATCGACGACAGGTGGTCGAGCGATGGATCCGGTCGTCGGGTCGCCGGGATGCCTCGGCCGGTGGCCGAATCGGGCAGCGAAGTCGAGGGCGCTCTCGGGGTTGCTGGCCTCATCGGCTGCGATGTCGCGCAAACGCTGCAGACGCTCGCGCCTGTGGATGCTCCAGGGCCCCACCCGCAAGGTGGCGTACAGCAGTCCACCGAGCACGATCGGGAAGAAGAACTGGGCAAGTCGCCACGCGGCCACGCCGAGCAGTGCCGTGTCCGCGGGCGTTCCGAAGCCGATCAGGGCAGACGAGAGGGCGACGTCGATCACGCCGAGACCTCCGGGACTGATCGGGATCACCGCGAGCACGTTGGCGAGACCGAACGCCACGAGCAGGGCATCGATGTCGGTGCTGAAGCCGAATGCGTAGAGGAAGACCCACAGGGCGGTCGCGTCGAGCAGCCAGTTCGCTGCGGCCCACCCGATCGTGCGACCGAGCAACTGCCGATCCGACGCGAGTTCCTCCAGGCGGACGGCCACGTGCTTGGCCCCGGCCGCGGCGCGATTCTCGTCGGCCCGGGCCTTGCGGGCGATCCAACGGAACACGCGCTCTGCCCGACCCTGGCCCTCGAGCAGGCCGAACACGAGCATGCCGATGAACGACATGATCAGCACACCGGCGATCGCTGCGCTGGCGTAGCCGCTGTTCACGCCGCGAACCGGGATCGAGATCACGAGCGCAACCCAGAACAAGACGTTCAGCACCACCGCCGACCCGAGGCCGGCCGTCGCGAGCGCAAAGCCGGCATCCGGACCCGGCACCGCGGACAGCGTCATCAATCGATAGCCGAGCGCCGATCCGGCGGCACTGCCTCCTGGCACGATGCTCGAGAGCGCCTTCGTGCTCATCTGGATGCGAAAGAGCCGCCACGTGGTCACCAGATGCCCAGCATCGCCGAGCGCCGCTCGTGTGAGGAGCGAGTAGGCGTAGAGGGCGCCGATCTCGAGGGCGAAGCCCGCGATGATGAACGCCGGGTTCAACCGATCGAGCTCGCCGGCAGCTCTGCGGACGCCCGGAACCACCGTGACCGCGGCGAAATAGACGACACCGACGAAAGCAACCAGCTTCAAGGTGAGCCGGAACCCGTGGAATCGGCCAGGTCGCGGCGGCCCACCCGTGTCGTCGATGCTGACGCGGGGCAGCTCGCCCGTTGCGGTCACATCGAACTCTTGAGGCACCCCTCTTTGTTAGCCGATCGAATCACCTCGCGTGGACCACCCGTCCGCGCGGGTGGCGAGGCAACGACATGCGATCTCCTCGCGCCGGCCCGTCGGATCAGCTGTCGAACGCCACGACCAGCGCGCGCAGGCACTCACGCACGATCGACCGTGTGTCGGCGGGAACCT
>JAYUSX010000373.1:0-8512 GCA_043755475.1 Actinomycetota bacterium | reverse complement strand
GCTCAGCCGCCGCTGGGATGACTCCGAGTGCCGCCCAACCAGCTTCCGGTGGGCAAGGCGAGCGTCTGTTGCAGTCGGCGGATCTCGCCGACGCCCGCGCCTTCCACCAGCACACCTGTGCGTGCATGCGTTCGCCACGAGCGATCGCCCACTGGCTGCTCACCCACGGCCAACCAACGATCGAGCCCACATCGCTGGCGCTCGACCGCGAAGAGGCCGGCCTCTGGTCGAGCACCCTCACCGGTCGACTCAAGATCGCACACTCGGCAGTGGACGGCACATGTTCGCTCAACCTCCACTACGCCGACGGTCGCACCATTGCGATCGCCATGGATGAGCTCCGCCTGGCCGCAACGGCGACCGCCTGAGTCCCCACTCGAATCGAACCCAACCGCACCACAGGGCGCGTCTCCACCACGCCCTGCTCGCCACGGCAGCCGGGTAGCGTCGGTCCCGTGGATCAACCGGCCGACACGCCACTCCTGCAGCGCATCCGCGAGTCGGTGATCGGCGATGACCAGGTGATGGACGGCCCGTTCGGGCCTCACCGCATCACCTACGCCGACTACACCGCATCGGGTCGGGCGCTCACGTTCATCGAGGACTTCCTGCGCGACGAGGTGCTCCCCCGCTACGCGAACACCCACACCGAGTCATCGGGTACCGGCTTGCAGACCACACGGTTGCGCGAAGACGCCCGCCAGATCATCCACGACGCAGTCGGCGGGTCGGGTCCAGAAGCCGGCGGCGACGAGACGTGCGTGATCTTCTGCGGATCGGGATCCACCGGTGCGATCGACAAGCTGATCGGGATCCTCAACCTGCGCCTTCCCGCCGATCTCGACGATCGCTATCACCTGTCGGAGCACATCCCGGCCGGCGACCGACCCGTGGTCTTCGTCGGACCGTTCGAGCACCACTCCAACGAGATCCCGTGGCGCGAGTCGATCGCCGATGTGATCGTGATCCCCGAAGATGTCGACGGCCACGTCGACCTCGCCGCGCTCGAGGCCGAGCTCATCGTCCACGCCGATCGACGCCTGAAGATCGGATCGTTCTCGGCAGCATCGAACGTCACCGGCATCGTGTCGAACACGTGCGCCATCGCCGACCTGCTGCATCGTCATGGAGCACTGTCGTTCTGGGACTTCGCCGCGGCCGCACCGTACGTCGACATCGACATGAACCCGTCGTGCCCCGAGCACCCGTTGGCCGCCAAGGACGCGGTTGTGCTCAGCCCGCACAAGTTCGTCGGCGGTCCCGGCACTCCCGGCGTCTTGGTGGTTCGTCGGTCCCTGCTGCGCAACCGCGTCCCCGACGTCGTGGGTGGAGGCACCGTGGCCTACGTCAACCCGACGGAGCATCGATACCTCGACGATCCGGTGCACCGGGAAGAGGCCGGCACGCCGGCGATCATCGAGTCGATCCGCGCCGGCTTGGTCTTCCAACTGAAGCAGGCCGTCGGCGTCAGCACCATCCGGGCCCACGAGGAGGCCTATTGGCGACGGGCCATCGCTGCGTGGTCGGCGAACCCATCGCTGCAGGTGCTGGGGAACACCGACAGCGAGCGGTTGTCGATCGTCTCGTTCGTCGTGAAACGGCCGAACGGGCGCTACCTGCACCACAACTACGTGGTGGCGCTGCTGAGCGACCTGTTCGGCATCCAGTCGCGCGGCGGCTGCTCGTGTGCCGGCCCGTACGGTCACCGATTGCTCGGCATCGACCTCGAGCGATCGCACGAGTTCGAACACGAGATCGCCCAAGGCTGCGAGGGCATCAAACCCGGCTGGACCCGGGTGAGCTTCAACTACTTCATCTCCGAGACCGTGTTCCAGTACCTGGTCGACGCGGTCGACCTCGTCGCCACCCACGGTTGGAAGCTGCTTCCCGAGTACGACTTCGATCCTTCGTCGGGCCTGTGGCGACATCGCCTCGGTCCGGTCGAGCCTCCGCTGCGCCTGTCGCAGCTCCGGTACGACGCGGCCACGGGCGAGCTGGTGCGCCCACCTGTCGATGAGGTGAGGGCGCCCGAGTCGGCTCTCGTGGACCACCTGGCACAGGCGCGGTCGTTGTTGACGGCAGCCCCCGAGTGGTCAGCGACCGAGGGCGACGATGCCGCCGGCTCGATGTCTGCTGCGTTCGAGCACCTGCGCTGGTTCGACCTGCCGAACCAGTCGTTGCAACGGCGCTGAGCCGCCGCTCACCCGGCGAGCGCCAGCTGGGCCAGGTCGCGCCGCGCATAGCGGATGTGCCAGAAGACTTCCTCGAACACCGTGTACAGGCACTCGTTCAGCGGATGTGCGCCGTTCTCGAGCACGTCGACCGGCCGCGTGAACTCAGTGGCCGAGACCGTGTCGATGTAGTCACGAACCTTCGCCGACCGGCCGTCCCAGACCGACAGGGCCTCGCTGCTCGACGGCGTCCGGGTGAGATCGAGATCAGGCCAGGGGAACTCGATCGACCCGATGTTCGGCAGACCGATGGGGTCGAAAGCCGTGCCGTCGATCGGCGCCGTGAACCACTTGTCCGTCGCGAAGACCAGGTGCCTGACCGTCTGGACGAACGACCACTCGCCGCCCACCGACTCGTGGAGCGCGTGGTCGGGCAGGCTGCGTGCGTGATCGACCGTCGTGGCCCATTCGGCTTCGAGCGCCGCCCAGGTCGCTCTCATGTCGTCGGGGGTGGTGGGGCGCAGCATGGAGCGCAGCGGGTACCACTGGTCACGTTCGTTCACGTAAGCCGTCACATCGACGCCGTTGATGACCACGTTGTCGATGAATGCATCGATCTCGACGTCGACGACCAATGCGTGACTCAGCCGCGCCCCGGTGAGGTCGACGTCGCGGAACCTCGCTCCGGTCAGGTCGGCGCCCCAGAAGACGGCACCGGCAAGATCCCCCTCGAACTCCTCAGGCATGTGACGACTCCCATGGGTTGGCGCCGCTGCGAGGGCGGGCGTGGCCTTCGTTCCGAGGTCATGGTGCCCCAGCACCGACCTCGTCCACAAGCCTGAGCCAGTCGGAAAGGTCGGTCGGAGGCGCGCTCAGGTGCGCGGTCGTGGGCGCAGCCCGTGCATGCCACCGTCGACGGCCAGGACCGTGCCGGTGGTGCTGCCCGACCGAGGCGACGCCAGATAGCAGATCGCATGGGCGACCTCGTCGGCCGATACCAACCGACCGATCGGCTGGCGTGCCTCGAGCGCAGCCCGTTCCGAGTCGGGGTCGGGCGCCGCGTCGAGCAGCCGGCCGATCCATGGGGTGTCGGCGGTGCCCGGAGCGACCATGTTCACGCGGATGCCATCGGCCAGGCAGTCCGTCGCCATCGCCAGGCCGAGGGCCTGCACCGCTCCCTTGGAAGCGCTGTACACGGCCCGTTGCTGGAGACCCGCCCATGCGGCGATCGACGACGTGAGCACCACTGCCGGGGCGCTCGACCGCCGCAGGTGTGGCATCGCGGCGCGAACCACCCGCGCCATCCCGAAGACGTTCACGTCGAACACGCGCAGCCACTCCGCGTCGTCATTGTGCTCGACCGTGCCCTGAGCGCCGATACCTGCGTTGGAGACGACGATGTCGATCCCGCCCAACTGCTCGACCGCCGCTGCGATCGCGGCCACCACCGACGAGTCGTCGCTGACATCGCAGCCGATGCCGACGAGCGGGTGCACCACTGCGTCGGGGGCGATGTCGAGGCATGCGACCGTTGCTCCACCCGCAGCGAGCATGCGCGCAGTCGCCAGGCCGATGCCGGACGCTCCCCCGGTGACGATCGCCCGCAGGCCGTCGAACTCCATCTCCGACCTGGACGCGGTCATGACGTGATCCACTCGGCGCCGATCGGGAACTCGTACCGCTCGAGGCTCTCGGCGTGCATCCGAGCGTTCAGACCCGCGCCGGTCGGAGGTCGATAGCGACCATGCACCACGTCGACCGGATCGATGAAGTGCTCGTGCAGGTGGTCGACGTGCTCGATCATCCTGCCGTCCATGGATCCGCTGACCGACAAGAAGTCGAACATCGACAGGTGCTGCACCATCTCGCACAACCCGACGCCTCCAGCGTGCGGGCACACCCGTACGCCGAACTTGGCGGCGAGCAGCAACATCGCCACGTTCTCGTTCACCCCACCCACGCGAGCGGCATCGATCTGCAGCACGTCGAGCGCCTCCGCCTGCAGGAACTGCTTCGCCATCACACGGTTGTGCATGTGCTCGCCGGTCGCCACCGGCACCGGGCGCACACCGGCTCGGATGCGAGCATGGCCGAGGACGTCGTCGGGGCTGGTCGGTTCTTCCACCCAGGCAAGATCGTGATGTGCCAACCCGTTCACCCACCCGATCGCCTCGTCGACGTCCCAGATCTGGTTGGCATCGATGGCCAACCCGACGTCGGGACCGATCGCTCGACGGGCGATGCCGAGACGCCGCTCGTCGTCGACCAAGGTGCCTCCCACCTTCAGCTTGATCTGGCAGTAGCCCCGCTCGACGGCCTCGACCGCCAACCGTTCGAGCTTGTCGTCGCTGTAGCCCAACCACCCCGGACCGGTGGTGTACGCCGGGTAGCCGAGCCTGTGCAGTTCGTCCAGGCGGGCGGCTCGGCCTGGTTCTCGCGCGGTCAGCAGATCGAGCGCCTCGTCTGGCGAGAGCGCATCGGTGATGTGCCGGAAGTCGACCAGATCGACGATCTGCCGAGGCGTCATCTCCGCGAGGAACTGCCAGAGCGGCTGATGGGCGCGTCGTGCCGCAAGGTCCCATGCCGCGTTCACGACGGCACCGATCGCCATGTGGGCGATGCCCTTCTCGGGTCCGAGCCAACGGAACTGCGAGTCGCGAACCATTCGCCTCGCCAGACCGCCGAGATCGTCGGTGATCTCGGCAACCTCTCGCCCGACGACCAATGGCGCGAGCGCCCGGATCGCAGCGACCTGCACGTCGTTGCCGCGCCCGATCGTGAAGGCGAGCGCATGCCCATCGAGCTCCTCGCTGTCGGGCCCGGCAGCATCGGTGCGCAACACCGCATACGCCGCCGAGTAGTCGGGATCGGCGTTCATCGCGTCGGACCCGTCGAGCATCTTCGATGTCGGAAAGCGCACATCGACGACTTCGAGACTCGTGATCTTCGCAGCCACACCTACCCCCGGGTGTCATCCTTCGCCCGCCTGCGCGGGCCAGGCGGCACCCTAGCCCTGCGAGCTGTCCGGGCCCTGGGTACTGTTCGCCACGTGAACGGCGTATGAATCGAACCGATGCACATCACCACGTGTGGGACATCACGACGCGTCGTCAACCGTGGATGTCCGCACCCGGCTACGAGCCCATGGCTCGCACGTTCAGTGCCGCCGACCACGCGGTCGTCGCTCGAGCCGCCGGCGTCGACGCGAGCGTGGTCGTGCAGTGTGTGAGCGATGAGGTCGAGACCTACGAACTGCTCGAGATCGCTCGCACCGATCCGGTGATCGCCGCGGTCGTCGGTTGGGTCGATCTCACCGCGGTGGACATCGCCGATCGGCTGGGAGCGATGCTGGTCGCTCCCGGCGGCGAATGCCTTCGCGGCATCCGTCACCAGGTGCACGACGAGGCGGATCCCGACTGGCTCCGTCGACCCGACGTGTTGCGTGGCATCCGCGCCGTCGGGGCAGCCGGGCTGGTGTACGAGCTGTTGGTGAAGACGCCCCAACTTCCCGCGGCCATCGGTGCGGTCGGAGAGTTGCCCGAGGTGCGGTTCGTCGTCGACCACGCGGCCAAGCCGCCGATCGCCGCGGGCGCTCGCGAACCGTGGAGCTCGCTCCTGGCCTCGCTGGCGGCGCATGCCAACGTGACCTGCAAGCTCTCCGGGCTCACGACCGAAGCGGACTGGCAACGTTGGACCGACGACGATCTCGAGCCCTGGGCCACGGTGATCCTCGATGCGTTCGGGCCCGCACGCGTGATGGCAGGGTCGGACTGGCCGGTGTGCACGCTGGCGGCCACCTACGAGGCGTCGCTGGGCGTGGCCGACCGCCTGACCCGACAGCTGACACCGGCCGAGCGCACCGCCGTGCTCGACGGCACCGCGCGCAGCACGTATCGGCTTCCGGCACGTGACGAGGGGATCGCCCGGCCCATTTGAGGGGTGTTGTTCAACTGCGGTGCGTCAATGGCCGAGACACAACCTGAACACTTCGTTGCCGGAACCTCGACATCCCGTCGAGCACCGGAGCGCCGTCCTCGCCATGCAGCGCACCCGCCACCTCCCTTCCCGCATCTCTGGGCTCGTCACGATCGCCCTCGTCGGCGCGTTCGCTGCGCCGTTGATGCCGATCGGCCCCACCGCGACGGCGATCTCGACGGCACATGCCGCATCCACCGGCGACGCGACCACCGAGCACGCGGGTCGGACGAATCAGCTCCGCAGCCATGAAGCTGACGTCCGACCGACGAGAGAGTGCGTGATCGTGAACGGTGACGGCACGTTCACGGCGTTCTTCGGCTACGACAATCGCTCGGATCGTTCGGTCGACATCGCGGCCGGTCGCAACAACCGGGTGACCGGGGCCTCGGTCGCACCCCCGACCTCGTTCGCACCGGGGCGGCACGTGGCGGTGTTCAGCGCCACGACCGGTGAGGAATCGCTCGCCTGGCGACTCGGCGGCCGTCGAGCCACCGCCACGGCACGCAGCCAGCCGTGCAGCACGAACCCCAGCGTGCCCGAAGCTCCGGTGACGATCGCGTTGCTGCTGGCACCGGCGCTCCTGGCCGGCTGGTGGATGCGCCGCCGCCAGGGATCGCTGCCGACGTACCACCACACCCAACCATGCTGACGGCGGCGCCGAACATCGGCCGCAGGTCAGCGCTCTTCGCTGCGGTCTGTCTCGCCGGGCTGTGGGTCCCCTTGCAGCGATCGGTCGACGACATCGACAGCCAATCGCCACTGGCCCTCGTCGGCTGGACGCTGCCCCTCGCGATCGTCGTCGCGATGCACGGCATCAGGTCCGAGCCCGACCCCACCGAGGCACGGCCGGAGCGTGCTGCCGATGCGTTCATCGCCGCGTGTTGTTGCGCCATCGGCCTGCTGTGCGCCTTCGCCGCGCCGCACGCGTTCGGCTGGGAGTCCTCCACCGCCCGACCGGAGTTGCTCGCCGCCCCGGGGTTGCTCGCCGGTTGGATCGTCCTGTTCTTCGGATCTCGAGCGCTGTGGCTCGCGCGGCGCGGCATCGCCGTGGCGATCGCGGCGTGCCCCATCTGGTACGGCTGGATCGTCGAGCCGTTGCAACGGCTCGGCATCGCGGTGGCCTGGCCGGCGCTCCGAGCGTTGGGCGCTCTGCTGGGTGTGCGAACCACCGACTCGGCGGGTCTGACCGCGGTGGGCTTCCCCGACGGCACCATGATCGTGGTTGGCGCGACCTGCGCAGGAGCCTCGTCGGTCCTGGGGGTCGGCCTGGTGCTGGGGTCGGTCAGCTGCGTCCTGCGTGGCTCCACCCGTCGGAAGGCCCTCTGGGTGATCGCAGGATCGGCCGTCGCACTCGCCGGGAACGTGGTGCGGTTGTGCGTCCTCGTGATCGTCGGAGACCTGGTGTCGCCACAGGCATCGCTTCGATTCGTGCATCCGGTGGCAGGGGTGGTCGTCACCCTCGTCGCGACGGTGATCGCCCTTGGAATGAGTCGCCGTTTCGGCCTCGACGTACCATGCCGGACGGCGCAACGCATCGACGACCGATTGGCTCGCTGTGCACCACGGCGGATCACCGTCGCTGTCGCCGTGGCGATCGCCGTCGCTGCCGGCGCCAACGTCGCCTACGCCTCCATCTGGCAACTCGACCGACTCGGCGGCCCGTCGGCCTCTGCGAACGATGACGCTGCGCTCACGATCGCCGATGTCGCCGGCGGGCTCGGTCTGGTCATACGCGAGGCCGCACCGGTGCCGTGGGTGCAGCAGTTCTACGGCCAGGCGACCTGGCGACGGTTCGTGCTCTTCGATGAGCTCGCACCAGACGGTGCGCCGGTCACCGTCGACCTCACCACCGCATCGGACGCGGAGGCGATCGAGCGACTCGACCTGGCCGCCTGCTACGGATTCCATGGCATCGAAGCCGAACACGAGATCGGCGTCGAAGGCCTGGGGGCTCGACCGGCAGAACGGTTCGCGTTCGACGAGCGCGGCGGACGCACCGAGGTGATCACCTGGCAGACACGCGTGCCCGGTGGCGTGCAGCGCGTGGTGGTGAGCCAACTCGCCGGGGACCGAGCAACGGTCGGTCGTGTGGCCGCGGCCGTCTCGGCCAGCACCGTGCCCGGACCCGACGATGCCGCCCAGATCCCAACCAGGGCCGTCGGGGAACCCAACGGCACAGGGCCATGACCGACTCCGTCCATCGCCAGTACTTCCACGCGTGTCGCTACGGCACCGTCGGCTTCCGACTGCTCACGACGACCACGTTCGTCGTCTCGATCGTCACGATTCGGCTGCTCAACGAGTGGCTGTGGGCCGACGGGCGAGAGCCCGCCACAGGCACCGAGCACCTCCTGCGCTGGGCG
>JAYUSX010000372.1:0-8522 GCA_043755475.1 Actinomycetota bacterium | reverse complement strand
TCGCCTCGGACCAGAACCAGAGTACGAACGGAGAAGCCTCATGAGTGACGTCGCCATCGTCGGTATCGGCATCCACCCCTTCGGTCGCCACGAATCGTCCGGCATGGAGCAGGGGGCGTTCGCGGCCCGTGCTGCGTTGGCCGACGCCAACGTGCAGTGGAGCGACGTGCAGTACGCGTTCGGAGGCTCTGCGGCGGCCGGCAACGCCGACACGATGGTGAGCATGCTCGGGCTCACCGGGTTGCCGTTCATCAACGTGGCCAACGGTTGTGCCACGGGCGGCAGCGCGCTGATCAGCGCCTACAACGCGATCAAGGCCGGCGCAGCCGATGTGGTGATGGCGATCGGTTTCGACAAGCACCCTCGTGGGGCGTTCGACCCGGATCCGGCGGCGTTCGGGCTCGAGAAGTGGTACGGCGATTCGGGCCTGATGCTCACCACCCAGTTCTTCGGCATGAAGATCCAGCGGTACATGCATCAATACGGCATCACCAACTCCACGCTGGCAAAGGTGTCGGTGAAGAACTTCGAGAACGGATCGAAGAACGACAACGCGTGGCGCCGCAAGCCGATGAGCGAAGACGAGGTGCTGAACGCGCCGATGCTCAGCAATCCACTCACCCAGTACATGTTCTGCTCTCCTGGCGAGGGCGGCGTGGCGCTGATTCTCGCCCGGGCCGACCTGGCCAAGAACTACACACCGAAGCCGGTGTACCTCAGGTCGGCCGTCCTGCGCAGCCGTCCCTTCGGCAGCTTCGAGGTGTTCAACTCGTGGTTGTCGCCCGACCGAGGCGACAGCCCGAGCGTCGCCGCGGCCAAGGGCGCGTTCGAGATGGCGGGCGTGTCGCCGAGCGACATCTCGTTGGCGCAGGTGCAAGACACCGAGAGCGGTGCCGAGGTGATGCACATGTCCGAGACGGGCCTGTGCGCCGATGGCGAGCAGGAGCGGATGATCCAGATGGGCGAGACGTCCATCGGTGGCCGCCTGCCGATCAACACCGACGGCGGCTGCATCGCCAACGGCGAGCCGATCGGCGCCTCAGGTCTGCGACAGGTGTACGAGAGCGTGCTGCAGTTGCAGTGCCGCGCCGGCGTGCGTCAGGTCGAGAACGCCACGACGGCGTTCACCCACGTGTACGGAGCGCCCGGCATCAGCGCCTGCACCGTGCTCACGACCTGAGGATCGATCGCCAGCCGTCGCCGAGCCGGGCGACAATGAGCGTGGGTCAGTCGAGGCGGGTGCCGATGACCTCGTCGGGCAGGATCTTGGCGACGAAGGTGTAGGTGTGACCCTCTGCGTCGGTGGCCAGGCACTCGAACGTGGCCCCGACATCGGTTGTGGGTGGTTCACCGCACTCGACCTCACTCGCGAGCTCCAGTTCGACGTAGATCTGCTCGCGGATCCCGCGTTCGGCAGACCCCGACGGATCGAAGCCGTCGTCGCGGCCGCATCCGGCGAGAGCGACCGTGAGCGCGCCGAGGGCGCCGAGGGCACTGAGGATGGTGACGACTCGCGAGGCGGGCATGGAGGTCGCTCCTTCCGGGCCCGGCGACGGACCCGATGTCAGAGGATCGTCCTGGCGGCCTCGGTTCCGTCACGGGGGAGCGCCGGGGGATTCGGCGCCGCGTTCGTTGCCCGCTCGATTCGACCGGCCCGGCCCCGTCGAACGGTGTCGATGGTGACGAGCGCCAAGCCGGACCACACCAGTGCGAACCCGACGACCCGCCAGACCGGTAGGGCTTCGCCGTACGCGAGCCAGCCGAGGAAGAAGTTGATCGTGGGGATGAGGTACTGCATCGGGCCGAGCACCGTGAGCGGCACCCGCTGCGCGGCCCATGCGAACAGCATCAGCGGCACCACGGTGGCAACACCGGTCAGCGCGATCAGCACGAACTGACCGGTCGATGCCGTCGACGGGATCGATCGGGCCGAGCCGGCCAGAGCGGTCGCCACCACGATCGCGGGCACCACGACGACGAACGACTCGGCCGCCATGCTCTCGAGCGGGGTGAGCGGCACCTGCTTCTTCAGCCATCCGTAGAGGCTCCACGACGACGCGAGGATCAACGCCACCCACGGCACCTGACCGTACGAGACCGTCAGCACGACGACGGCCGCGAGCGCGAGCGCGACCGCGTATCTCTGCAGCGGGTGCAGGGTCTCCTTGAACACCAGCACCCCGACCGCGATGGTGCCGAGCGGCGCCATGAAGTACCCGAGCGCCGTCTCGATCACGTGTCCGCTCACCACGGCGTACACGTAGGCGCTCCAGTTGCACGTCAGCAGGGCCGCCGCGAGCGCAACCCGAGCCAGCAGACGGCGGTCGCGGAGCACGGGTCGCAGGTGCTGCCACCGTCGGGTCACGGTGAGCAAAGTGGCCATGATCACCGAGGCGCTCATCACCCGCCAGCCGACCAGCTCGAACGGTTCGAAGTCGGTCAGCTGCTTCCAGTACACGGTGAGCGCACCCCACGCGAGGTAGGCGGCGAGCCCGGCGACCAACCCGCTGCGCAGCTGTTCGTCGGACCGCCCGTGCGGGCTCATGCGGACGGCGCGCCGCGATCGTCGCCCGGTGTCATCGCTGCTTCCAGCCGTTGTAGTACGTCACCTTCTCGACCGGCAGACGTGACCCCGGTTTGAAGTCGTCGCCGGTGTAGAACGCCACCGGGGTCATCGCGACCTGGCTCACGTTCTCGGGGATGCCCAGCAGTTCGGCTGCTTCGCGTTCGTACGCGAGGTGCAGGGTGGTCCAGGCCGTGCCGATGCCGCGGCTGCGCGCCGCGAGCATGAAACTCCACACCGCGGGCAGCACGCTGCCGTACAGGCCCGCGAGAAGGCCTTGCGACATCGCTGCGTTGGGCGTGCCGATGTAGCAGGGGATCAGCATCGCCGGCACCTCGTGCAAGATCTCGGCCAGGTGATCGCTCGACGACATGATCGCATTCGCATCGGCGCGTCCGGTCGCGACGACGGCCTCTCGCTGGCTCTCGATGTAGGGCGCATAGGCGCGGCGGTACAGATCGGCGATTCCTGCCTTCTTGTCCGGATCGTCGACCACCAACCAGCGCCACATCTGGACGTTGCCGCCTGCTGGACCCTGCACCGCGATCCGGATGCAGTCCTCGATCAGTTCGCGAGGCACCTCACGGGTGAGATCGAGCCGCTTGCGCACGGCGCGTGTGGTGGTGAGCAGACGATCTGTCTGCCCGAGATCGAAGGTGAAGGCCATGAGTTCGTAGAGTACGGATTCATGAGCACCTCCGGAGACTTGAACCCTCGACACGAGTGGCAGCAGGCGTTCGACGCGTCCCGGCTGCGCGAGGCCGACTACAGCACGATGTCGGGTATTCCGCTGCAACCCGTGTACGGACCCGCAGACGGTTCGGGTCCTTATCCGGGTGAGTACCCCTACACCCGCGGTCCCTACGCGTCGATGTATCGCTCGAAGCTGTGGACGATGCGCATGTTCGCCGGTTTCGGCACGGCCGAGGACACGAACTGGCGGTTCAAGGAGATCCTCAAGTCCGGTGGCGATGGCCTGTCCACAGCGTTCGACATGCCCACGCTGCTCGGTCTCGACTCCGACGATCCGATGTCGCTCGGAGAGGTGGGTCGCTGTGGCGTGGCGATCGACACGCTCGCCGACATGGAAGACCTCTATGCAGGCATCGACCTCGGTGCGATCACCACATCGATGACGATCAACTCACCGGCGGCGGCCATCTTCGCGATGTTCATCGCCCAGGCCGAGAAGGCCGGAGTGCACCGGAGCCGCTTGGGCGGCACGTTGCAGAACGACATCTTGAAGGAGTACCAGGCGCAGAAGGAGTTCGTGTTCCCTCCACGCCAGAGCATGCGCCTGGTGCGCGACACGATCTCGTTCACCGCGGCCGAGATGCCGCGCTGGAACAGCGTGTCGATCTCGGGCTACCACATTCGCGAGGCCGGCTCCACGGCTGCCGAGGAGCTGGCGTTCACGCTCGCCAACGGTTTCGCCTACGTCGAGCTGGCCATGCAGGCCGGCCTGCCGATCGACGCGTTCGCCCCACGGCTGTCGTTCTTCTTCAACGCCCACATCGACTTCTTCGAGGAGATCGCGAAGTACCGGGCCGCTCGCCGCATCTGGGCGCGCTGGATGAAGGAGCGCTACGGCGCGCAGTCCGAGCGAAGCATGCAGCTGCGCTTCCACACGCAGACCGCGGGGGTGTCGCTCACCGCACAGCAGCCGGAGGTGAACATCGTGCGCACGGCGATCGAAGCCCTCGCCGGCGTGCTCGGAGGCACGCAGAGCCTGCACACGAACTCGATGGACGAAGCGATGGCGCTGCCCACCGAGAAGTCGGCTCGCATCGCGCTCCGCACGCAGCAGGTGCTCGCCTACGAGACGAATGTGGCTCACGTCGCCGATCCCCTCGGAGGGTCGTGGTACGTCGAGGAGCTCACCGACGAGATGGAGCGCCAGGCCGAGGAGATCTTCTCCCAGCTCGATGAGTTCGGTCACGGCAGCATCCTCGAGGGCTGCATCAAGGGCATCGAGGAGAACTGGTTCCAAGGTCGTATCGCCGACTCCGCCTACACGCTCGAACGCAAGATCAACAACGGTCAACGCATCGTCGTGGGCGTGAACCGCTTCACCGAGGGCAACGATGACGCAGAGATGGAGTTGCTCGAGATCACCAACGAAGACGAGGCGCGACAGCTGAAGCGCCTCGACACGGTGCGTCACGATCGGAATCAGGCAGCCGTCGACGAGGTGCTGACCCGACTGGCTCTCGAGGCGGCCGACCCCGAGGTGAACCTCATGCCCACGCTGGTCGAAGCCGCCTCGGCGTACGTCAGTCTGGGGGAGATCATGAACACGATGGCCGGCGTGTTCGGTCGGCATGTCGAGGTGCCCACGATCTGATCGCCACGCAGACCGAGACCGGAGTGCGTACAACGCCGGGTCGGAGGAGTGGCTACGTTCAGGGACGGCACGATCACCAAGGGGGAGTCGGGATGCTCGATCCGGAACAGATGCCGAAGCTGTTGGGTGAGTTCCTCGCCATGCGGCAGCCGGCGTGGCGCAACATCAAGGTCAGTTCGTACGAGGTGATGACGGGTGGCTACAGCCGGCTGCTCGCGAAAGCGGTGGTGGCCCACGACGACGGCAGCGCCGTGTTGGTGCTCCGTGGCGACCCGCCCAGCGACAAGAGCCTCATCTTCACCGACCGCGAACTCGAGTGGGATCTCGTACGGATGCTCAACGAACAGGGCATCCGCACGCCGAAGGCCCACTACTTCGACGCAACCGGTGAACACTTGGGAACGAAGGCGCTGGTGATCGACTTCAGCCACTCGCATTCGTTTCTCCCGTACGTCGCCGCCGGAGGTTCGCTCGACGGTCTGCAGATGAGGCTGGCCGAGGCGTTGGCGAGCTATCACGCGATCCCCATCGACTCCTTGCCGCCACAGCTCGAGCGGCCCGAGAGCTCTGAGGCCTATCTCACGTCGCGCATCGACGAGTGGCGCCGCACGGCCGACGCGCATGTGGAGGATCTCCCGATCCTGCGCTACATGGCGGGGTGGCTCGATGCTCATCGACCGGCCCCGGTGCCGCTGACGCTCATGCACGGCGACTTCCAGAGCGCGAACCTGATGATCACCGACGACGGTCATTTCGAGATCCTCGACTGGGAACTCGCATCGATCGGTGATCCGCGCGAAGACATGGGTTACTTCAAGGCCGTCGCCCAGATCGCTCCGCCCGATCTCCTGGACGATGCCGGGTGTGAGCTGATGTGTGCGAGTTATCGCGAGCTCACCGGGCTCGACGAGATCCAGGTGAACCCTGCTGTGGTGGCGTACTTCCTCATCCTCGGTGTGATCGGGACCGTGCGCCGGCTGCTCGAAGGTGGCGCCGAGTACGCGAACGGCACCAATCGCCTCATGGCATCGGTGTTCAACATGAACTCCGTTCAGTTCGGCCACAGCATGTGGTTGCCGACGGCCGACGCACTCGGACCCGTCCTCGATCAGTTGGCCGCAGCAGCGGCGTCCGCACAGGAGAACGTCTGATGCTCACCCGCCCCACCACCGACCAGGTGCTCGTCGGTATCGCCGACGAGTTGCGCGACGCGATCGCACCCGAAGTGCACAACGAGACCTTGCAGGTGCTGCTCGGCCAGATTGATCAGATACTGCGCGGCCTCGCCGTTCGGTCGGCTCACGAGATCGCGTGGATGCACGAAGAGGCAGACACGATCGCAGCGGTCACCGGTACCGACGTCGGATGGCCGGAGTCGCTGCATCTCGACGACGTGTGCAGATGGTACGACTCGGTGTCGCGGGCGTTGTCTGCCGCGCTCGACGCCGCGTTCGCCGCAGGAGATGCGGTTCGCATCGCCGAGCTCAAGCTGCTACTCGACGCTCGATCGGCCACGGAGATGAAGATCGTCGGGGCGCTCGAGCTCGTCGGTCGAGGGTGATGCGATCCGCGTCCGCGCCATCCGCGCTGCCCGCATTCGTGCTCGCCTTCGCCATCGCGCTCGTCGCAAGCGGGTGTTCGGACGCGACGGATCGAACGGCCGACGATCGTGCATCGGGCGGCACCATCGCCGTCGCCACGCTCCCGCCGGTCGCGACAACTTCGGCGCCGGTTGCGGAGCCGACTGGTTCGTCACCTGTCGTGAGCCCGGCGTCGTCGACCACCGCCGGGGTGCCCGCGACGGCGGCACCGGCGAGCACCGTCAGTGTCAGCACGACGGCTCGGCCGACGCCCACGGTCTCCACGTCACCGCCGCCGGCCGCGGCGCCTCCCTGTCGGCTCGACCTGATCGTCGAGCAGACACAGACGCAGTACGTCGGCATCACGCCGTCCGACCTCAGCTGCTCGGAGGACTGGGCCGCGTGGATCGGTCGACCCGACGACGAGCTCGGTGACGGGTTCTTCGCCGTGGCTCGATGGACGGGAACGTCGTGGGAGCTGTTGAACCTCGGCTCGGCCGGCGTGTGTGCCGACGGTGGGGTACCCGACGACCTGTGGGAGCAGCTCGGCTGCTTCGAGTGACGGATCGGGCACGCGGTCGGTGCTCCGCCCGCTGAGCGGGACGTCGGTGAATCGAGTCCGGCCGACCGCTCTCTGATCTTGTCGCGCCTCGTCGACCCTTTCGCGCCCCGTCGACCCTTTCGCGTCTCCGACCCGAGAAACGCGAGCACCGTGGAGCACAATCGCGTCACGTCGGTATCGCCGCGGCGAATCGATGTAAAGTAATTGACCGGTCAGTAGTTCACTGGCACACTCGATGAAGGTTGGTTTGGGGCCAGCCTCTTCACATGGGGAACAAGGGGGATCCATGAGTTCACGTGGTAAGCGCACGCGTCCCGCGCTCGCGATTTTCTGTGGTCTCGCGTTGTTCGTGGCTGCATGTGGGGGAGACGACGAAGAGTCGACTCCCACCGATGCACCTACGGCGACCGAGGCACCAGACGCGACCGAGGCACCAGACGCGACCGAGGCACCCGATGCCACCGAGGCACCGGACGCAACCGAAGCACCAGACGCAACCGAAGCACCGCCCGAGGGCGACAGTGGCATCTCCGACGACTCGGGAGGTGTCGGCGCCGAGAAGTTCGCGGCCGATCTCACCGCGGCCGGCGAGTCGCCGCTCAAGGCCGAAGGCGATCCGATCGTCATCGGTTGGCAGAACCCGGAAGGCGATCCCAACGGTTCGTTCCCCGAGTTCACGCTGGCCGCAGAGGCCACGGTCGAGTACATCAACAACGAGTTGGGTGGCCTCGGTGCCGACATCGCCAACGGCGTGCCTGGTCGTCCGATCGAGCTGGTCGTCTGCAAGATGGCCATCACGCCTGACGACTCGCAGCGTTGTGCGAACGAGCTCATCGCCGAAGAGCCCGAGCTCGTGTTCTCGAGCATCAACTTCTTCGGCAACCACTTCCCGACCTACGCGGCAGCCGACGTGCCCGTCATCGTGATCACGCCGATCACGATCGGCGACTTCACATCGCCCGGCACGTACGCAATCGGGGGCGGTGGTGGGTGCCTTGGCGTCCACACCGGCTTGATCGAGTTCGCCACCACCGAGTTCGGTGACATCGAGCGTCTCGGCATCCCGTGGGCCGACACGCCTCCGGGTGTCGTCTGCTACTACGACCTCGAGAAGAAGCCGGTCGACGTGCTCAACGGCTCCGTGCCCGGTGAGGGCGACCGGGCGGGCTCGATGCCGAACCTCACCAGCATCGGTGTGCCGGTGAAGCCGGCGGTGCCGGACGTCACTCCGCTCGTGACCGAGGTCCTCGACTTCGATCCGCAGGTCGTGATCTTCTCGGCACAAGGTGCCGACTGCTGGAACTGGGTCGACGGCATGGGCCGCCTCGGCTGGACGCCAGACAGCATCCCGCTGGTGCTCTCGGGCGCATGCATCGACTTCGATGCCATGGCTGCTGCCGGCGATCTGGCGAAGGGCATCTACTTCGTCGGTGCTCCCGGCGCGGTGCTGAACCCGATCGACACGATCACGGA
>JAYUSX010000371.1:0-3405 GCA_043755475.1 Actinomycetota bacterium | reverse complement strand
ACGAGGGCCAGGTCCTCTCCAACGGCAACAAGGCACTCCGGGCCGCTTCGATACCCTCTCCCGCCGACACGACGTTGGTCAGCCGCTTCCGCGCCGCCGGACTGGTCACCGCCGGACGCACCAACAGCCCCGAGTTCGGCAGTCTGCCGACGACAGAGCCGGAAGCGTGGGGCCCCACGCGCAACCCGTGGAACACCGAGCATTCGCCCGGCGGGTCGAGTGGCGGTTCTGCGGCAGCTGTCGCCGCCGGTCTCGTGCCGATCGCCCACGCCTCCGACGGTGGGGGCTCGATCCGAATCCCCGCGTCGTGCTGTGGTCTGGTCGGCCTGAAGCCATCACAGGGTCGCATCACGCTCGGCCCGTACCGCGACGAGAGCAACCTCAGCGTCGAACTGTGCGTCAGCCGCAGCCTGCGCGACACGGTGCGCTTGCTCGATGCCGTGCGCGGGCCCGGGGTGGGCGACACCGTGATCGCGCCACCGCCGTCCCGGCCGTACACCGACGAACTGGGCGCGGACCCAGGTCGGCTCCGCATCGGTGTGCTCGACCACCACCCCTTCGGTGCAGCGATCCACCCCGAGTGCGCCACTGCGGCCAACGACACGGCGACCCTGCTCGAGTCGCTGGGCCACCATGTCGAGCGGTCCTACCCCGACGCGATGAAGAACCCTGACTTCGCGACGAGGTTCGGCGCGCTGTGGAGCACCAACATGGGCATGGGCCTCGTGAGGATCGCCGAGGCGATCGGACGTGAGCTCACGATCGACGACGTCGAACTGCACAACTGGGCTCAGAGCGAGTTCGCAAAGCACTTTGCGGCCGTCGACTATGCCCAGGCGCTCGCCGCGAACGTGACCTTCCGACGGGCGGTGCAGCAGTGGTGGGTGGGGACCGATGATCAGGCCGGATTCGATCTGCTGGTGACGCCCACGCTGGCAGAACCACCCACGCGGATCGGCGAGTTCGCCAACGATCCCGCCGCACCGATGGCGCCGATGGTTCGTTCGGCTCGCTATGTGGCGTTCACCCCCGCATTCAACTCGAGCGGCCAGCCGGCGATCAGCCTGCCGATGCACTGGACACCCGACGGGCTACCGGTCGGGGTACAGCTCGTCGCCGCCTACGGGCGTGAGGACGTCTTGGTGCGGGTGGCGAGCCAGCTCGAGCAGGCCCGCCCGTGGATCGATCGCCGGCCGCCCCTCTGACCCCGGCCAGACAACCACGATGAGACAACAACAAGCGATGAGAGATGAGCGCCGGTGGCGCCCTCATCTCTCATCGCGTGGTTCTCACATCGCGTGGTCAGCGGGCGGTCCAGCCTCCGTCGACGATCAGGCTCTGACCGGTCAGGAAGGTGCTCGCCTTCGACGCGAGCAGCAGCAGCGCACCGTCGAGTTCGTGCGCGTCGCCCATGCGCGGGATCGGCGACATCTGTTGGATGAAGGCCTGGCTGCCTTCGTCGCTGTCCATGCCGGCGGTCATCTCGCTCGGGAACCATCCCGGGCACAGCGCGTTCACCGTGATGCCCTTGCGAGCCCATTGCAGCGCGAGCTCGCGGGTCAGGTTCACCACCGCACCCTTCGATGCGCAGTAGTGCGCCTGCTTCACGGGCGTGGCGCCGACGTGGCCGAGCATCGACGCGATGTTCACGATCCTTCCGCCACCGCGTTCGATCATCGACGGAGCGCACAGCTTCGACAGGTGCCACACAGCAGTCACGTTGAGCTCCATGGCCTGTCGGAACGTGTCGAGGTCTTCGCGCTCTACCGACACCTTGTGCCCGATGCCAGCATTGTTCACCAGCACATCGACATGCCCGAAACGCTCGATGGTCTGCGCGACCACCCGCTCGCGATCGGCGGCGACCGACAGATCGGCCGCGATCGGCATCGAACCGGTCAACTCGTTCGCGAGGGCCGACAGCCGGTCGGCTCGGCGGGCGACCACGACGACCGTGGCCCCCACCGCATGCAGCACCCGGGCGAATCTGTCGCCGAGACCGGAGGACGCGCCGGTGACGACCGCCACCCGATCGTCGAGGCGGAACAGGTCGAGCGGTTGCAGCGTCATGGGACAGAGCCTGCCAGTGTGCCGATTCCATGACAAATGCTCCAGGTGCACGACAAATCCGTCGAAGAAGGAACCGTCGGGGGAACCGTGACGTCAGAGAAGTGACGTCACGAAAAGACGCCGGAGAACCGACATCACAGGCGTGGGCGCCGGATGGACACGAGGGGCATGGGGTGCGCGATGGGGATCGACGAGTTCGGCGAGACGCAACATTCGACCGATCGACGCAACCGGTTCGACGCGGACACTGAGCTGCGTGTCGACTGGGCCGCGAGCTGCCGACTGGCGCTCGTGGTCAGCATCCTCGCCGCCGCCGCTGCACTCGCGCTGGCGACCGTGGTGGGCGAGACCGCACTCGTCGTGATGGTGATCGTCGCGGCCTCGATCGTCAGCTGGTTCCATCTCGAGAGCGGCCAGCTCACGCGTCCGATCCCTGCCCGTCGCGACTGACCGGCAACGGAGTCACTGCGGTCCGATCGCCGCAGATCGATCAGGGACTCGCCGCGGTCATCAGTTCGAGCGCGCACGAGGCGCCGCCCGTGAGGATGGCGCCTCGAACGTTTCGGCGTATGGCGACCTCATCAACGACGAACTCGCCACGATTTCATGACCAGCGGGCGCCCTTCATGGGTCCGTCCTTTCTCTGCATTCCTCTGCCTCTCATCAAGAGAGGCTCTGTGTTCTATCAAGAAGACCCACTCCACGTCAAGACCCGACCGCTCTGGCTGGTCGACGCATGCGCGCGCTGTGCCACGATTCGCACATGTCCTCCGACGCCTCGCCCCCGCCGCAGTCCCCTCTGGTCGTCCTCGTTCACGGTGCATGGCACGGTGCGTGGTGTTGGGCTGCGCTGCAGGCTCGGCTCGATGCCCGGGGGATCGCGTCGATGGCGATCGACCTGCCCGGCCACGGCGCGTCGGCACTGCCGTTGGGAGATCTGTACGGCGATGCCCAGCACGTGGTCGACGTGTTGGGCATCTTGGCCAGGCCCGTGGTGCTGGTCGGGCACAGCTACGGCGGCGCGGTGATCACCGAGGCCGCGGTCACCAGCCCACACGTCCAGCACCTCGTGTACCTCACCGCGTTCGCGCTCGACGAAGGCGAGAGCGTCATGGGTGCGTTGGGCGCGATGCCTCGCCACGAGGTGGAACTGGGTGCGGCGATGCGGATGCGCGACGGCGGCACCAGCGTGCTCGATCCCGACCTCGCTGCCGGGGCGCTGTACGGCTCGTGCTCGTCGGAGGTGTCCACGGCGGCGCTTGCTCGCTTGTCTCCGCAGCCGATGGTCACCTTCGGCCAACCCGTCACCGGCGCACCGCGCAACTCCATCCCGTC
>JAYUSX010000370.1:0-23027 GCA_043755475.1 Actinomycetota bacterium | reverse complement strand
GCGGGTCATGCCCAGAACCTTCACCTGTTCCGTGTTCTTTTCGACGCGACCGATCTCCTCGATCCAACTGTGGTCGCCGTCGTTGCCACGCTGTCGGTAGCGCACGCGGTAGTCCTCACCGGAAGCCACCGCAGCGTCGATCTCTTCGCTCACGGTGATGTCGTCCGGGTGGAGGATGTCGAGCCATTCGGCCTCGGTCTGGATGGGAGGCAGTCCACGCACCTCCGGCGCGAACAAGTGATGCAGGCTGGAGGGATGACCGGGTGCCCCGATGGTTTCGAACATCGCGACCTGGAGGGACCCGGCGATGCTGGCGTTGAACGCGAGCGAGCGGTGCATCGTGTCCGCCGACATCTGTGACGGCACGACGATCGCGAGTATGGCGAAAGGGAACAACAGGGTGGAGACGACCGACATGTTCGACACGTTCACCCACGTCGCGACGATCATGCCGATGACCGACACGATCGACAGGACGATCGTCGTCCGCCGTTCAACCGTGTAGCAGTTGAAGGCGAGGATGGCCAGGACGGTCATCATCGCTGCCGCGATGTAGTCGGGCACGACTGCGGCAAAGACTGTCATGCTGAGGATGTCGCGAAGCCAGATGTGCGGGGCCAGCACGCCCGATCGGCGAATGATCATCCAGGTGAAGACGATCGCCGGGTACATCCACACGACGCCGATGGCGAGCACCCAGGGTGATTGGTCGCGAAACGACCACATCAGCGCAGTCCCGAACACAACGATCGCGACCGACCGGATGATCGCTGCGAGCCGGAAGTACCGCACTCGATCGGCCTCGGCGAGCGGAAGGATCGCACGAGCCGACAACGGAGCCCACACTGCGCGCGCCAATCCTGCCATGCCTGCCTCCTCCCCCAATGGTGCACCAAAAACCGAAAGCTACTGCGGTTTGCACCGTCGAGTCGCTGCGGATCGGCGAACGCATCGATCAGGGCTCTCCGTGCACAGGAGCCCTACAGCTTCGCGGCTGCGAGTCGCTGTGCCGAGAGCAGCAGTTCGACCTCGTCGGCAGACGCGGCACGATGGACCGCATCTCCCTGGACGCCCCGCACGCTGCCTGCGCGCAACCAACGCAGGCTCTCGGCGTCGTCTACGCCGAACAGGGTGAGCGCCAGCCCGAGGTCGGCCGCTACTCCGACGATGGCCGAGATCAGGAGGTCGACGGTGCTGTTCGGATCGCCCAGAATGGTGCGATCGATCTTGAGGGTGCCGAACGGCAAGTCGCGAAGGCGCAGGATCACGGCTGCACTGCAGTCGAAGTGGTCGAGGATCAAGCGCAGGCCGGCATCGTCGAGACGAAGGAGCGACGTGCGGGTTCCGGCATCACCGAGGGACAGTCCAGCTTCTGTCACCTCGAGGCCGATCACGTCGCTCGCCACCCCGGAGCGAGTGACGATGTCGATGACCTTGGTCATGAGCCGCTCGTTGCGAAGCAGGGCGGCGGCGACGTTGATGTTGATCGGGACACGGTGGCCCTTCTCGAGCCACATCTGGTGCTGGCGTATCGCACGTTCGAACTGGACGACGAAGAGGTCGGCCGACGCGTTGGTCGATCTGACGACTTCACTGAGCTGATCGGGCCCCAGCAGTCCGAGCGACGGGTGCAGCCAGCTCAGCGAACCCTCGACGCCGACGATCGAACCGGACTGGAGGTCGATGATCGGCTGATACAGCTCCTCGAGTTCGTCCTCGCGCACCGCGCGATGGATCTCGCCGGCGAGCATCATCCGATGGGGAGCCGAGGTGTCGTTGCCGACGTGGTACGCCTCGTGTCCCGTCCGCAGGGTCTTTGCACGGTTCATTGCCACATCGGCCTGGCGCAGCAACTCGTCCGGCGAACCGTCCGGATTCCATTTGACGCTCGTGCCGATGCTCGCCGAGATGTGCAGCGTGAGCCCGCTGCGCAGCGTGATCGGGCGTTCGAGAGCGGTCGCGATGCGCTCGGCGTACGAGAGGGCGTGTGCCTGTGCGGAAGGAACGAGGACGGCGAACTCATCGCCGCCCAGCCGGGCGGTCACCGTGCCATCGAAGGACTCGGCGAGTATCCGAGCCACCTCGGCGATCGTTTGGTCGCCGCATGCATGACCGAATGCCTCGTTGATGTCCACGAAGTCATCCAGATCGAGGACCGCGAGGAGTGAGCCGATCGGTGCGCCAGCGATGAGTTGACGAAGTCGTTCCCGGTTCGGCAGGCCGGTCATGCTGTCGACGAAAGCGAGCCGCTCGAGTTCCGCTTGAGCGCGCATCTGATCGGTGACGTCGTGGAGCGCCACTGCGCAATGCCGGTTGGGAAGCGGGCTCACGACCATCGAAAACCACCGTTGTTCGTCGAGGACTGGCAGCCGCGAGTCGTTGATCACGATCGCCTCGCCTCCGAGAGCGACGTCGGCGACGCGAAACCCGAGGCCTCGATGGGTGGTGAGGTCGAAGGCGGTCGGGTCGAAATCGATGAGTCGAAGACCCACGACGCTGGTGTGCGCCATGCGGCGAGTGGCCTCGTTCTCGTAGACGATGGTGAGCGACGTCGGATCGTCGGGGTCCTGAAGGTGAAGCACCGTCACCCCGACATCGAGCGAGTCGACCAGGCGATCGAACCGGGTCAACATCTCGTCCGCAGCCATCGAATCGTCGACGTCGTAGGTGAGTCCGTACAGACGTTTTACGCGACCATCGATGCCCTTAGAGGTCCTGCCGATCTCCTCGATCCAGCGATACGTGCCGTCTTGGTGACGTTGTCGGTACCTGATCCGGTAGTCATGCCCAGCCGCCACGGCGTCGGCGATGACGCCTTCGGCCACCAAGACATCGTCGGGGTGCACCTGAACCGACCACTCGGCCTGGCTGATGTCCTGGAACTGGGCTGACTCGCCGAGGAACACGTGGTAATTGGTGGTCGGTCGAACGGGGAGATCCGTGGTCTCGAACATCGCAACGCCGAGACCCTCCGCGATCCCGATGTTGAAGTCGATCGAGCGCCGCGCCGCGCTCTCGGTCCAACGGCTCGGAACGATCGTCACGACGATGGCTGCAGAGAACAACACCACGGCGATCACCCAATAGTGCGGCCGTCCGACGGCGGCTCCGACGGTCATCGACGTCGCTGCCACGAGCGACAGCAGGAGTCCGGTGCGCCGCTCGGTGACGTGAGCATTGAACGCAATGATCACCACGCAGCACATCAGCGCCGGCACCAGCATCTCCGGCACGATCGCGACGACCACTCCAAGACTGATGAGATCCCTGAGCCACACGTAGGGCGCGATGACGCCGGTGCGCTGGAACAACATCCACGTGATCGGGATCCCGGGGAGGATCACGATCGCTGCGCCGGCGACCACCCACGCAGATCGATCCTGAACGTTCCACATCAGCACGGCTCCCATCAGGGCGAAGCCGAGCATCCGCAAGACCGCGGCGAGGCGGAACAGCCGTTGCCTTTCGCGCAGTGGCATCGGCACGACGGCGGCCCTTCCGAACATCACTGAGGGCGAGCATCGGGTGTTCATCGAGTGACGGCGGCCCTTCTTCATGTGGAGGCGACGGCGGAAGGCCTCAGTGAGGTCTGGATACGGCTGCGAACGTTCCGCTGCCGGCATCGTTTGGTCCGGCAAGATCCGCTGCAGAACGAGTCACGGTGGCAAGACGATCGCCGCTCTCTTGGAGAAATGCCGTCAGTTCGCCGGCGGTCATGGCCGGTACGACGTACGGTCCCTGGATCAGGTCGACGCCGTTGTCGACCAACCATCGATACCGTACGTCGTCGTGAACGTCGTCGGCGGACACGGTCCTGCCATGCCGGCGGCAGGTGGCGATGATGGATGCCAAGAGCGACTCGTCGATGGAGAGAATAGCCCCGACGAAGGCCCCATCGAGCTTGTAGTGGTCGATGCGCCCGCCCAGAACGAACAGTTCGCTCAGCTGGCTGCCGCAGTGATCAGCGACGATTCGGAAGCCGGCATCAGCGAGCCGCTGAAGAGAGGTCTCGACGGCGTGGTGACCGGTGATGCCCAGACTCTGGTCGACCTCGAGTCCGATGGCATGTGGCGCGATCTCGGAGTCGGCGAGCACTTCGATCATCCGCGACACCGCCGACGAATCGTGGAGGGTTCTGAGGTCGATGTTGATCGACACCGGAACGTCGTAGCCGGCATTGCGCCAGGTGCGCTGATCGGCGATGGCCAGCCGAAGCGAGTAGAGCACGATGTCGCTGTCGAGGTTGCTGAGGTCGACCATCTCGGTGAGCTCGACGGCGGAGAGCAGACCGAGCACCGGATGGCGCCACACCAGGAGCCCCTCCGCGTATCCCACCTCGCCCTTGGCAGAGTCGATCGCCGGCTGGTACTGGAGTTCGAGTTCGTTGTCGAGAAGAGCACGACGCAGTTCTCCGAGCAGCATCATTCGGTGCGGCGCTGAGTTGTCGCTCTGGGCGTCGTAGCTCTCGACGCCGCTGCGGTGTCGCTGTGTCTGTGTGAGAGCGACATTGGACTGGCGGAGCATCTCGTCAGCAGACATGTCATGTCGAGTCTTGGTCGTGATCCCGATGCCGGCGGACGCCTGAAGCGTCAGACCATTGGGAAGCGTGACGGGTTGCGCGAGTGTCTTCACGATCCGTTGCGCGAGGTCGGCCCCGCCCGCATCCGGAGGTGTGAGCAGTCCGAACCGGCCACCTTCGAGGCGACACAGAGTGCCCCCCTGTTCGACGCCCGGCAGCACGCGTGCGACCTCGGTGATCAACTCATCGGCACAACCCTGTCCGAATGCCTCTCTGACCTGACCGAGCTGATCGAGGTCGATCAGGAACAGTGTCGAACCGACCGGCGCGCGCACGATCATCTCGCGCAGCCAGGCAAGGTTCGGAAGATCGGTCAGACGATCCACGTACGCCAGGCGTTCGAGCTCGTCGTGCGCTGTGAACAACTCCGTGACGTCCTCCATCGCGGCGATGCACTGGCCATCGGAGCATGGGCTGACCACCATCGAATACAGCCGATTCTGACCGTTCAAGCTGACGTGGGCGTCCGGCAATCGCCATGTCGGACCCCCGGCTGCGACCTTTGCCATGTCGTACCCGACGCCACGATGTGCGGCGGTGTCGAATGTGCGGCGGTCGATGTCGATGAGGCGCTCTCCGACGTGACCTCCGGCTTCCATGCGCGCTGCGGCCTGGTTCTCCCACACGACGGTCAGCGACGTCGGATCGTCGTGGTCGACGAGACGGAGCACCGTGATGCCGACGTCCACCAAGTCGGCGATCAGGTCGAGGCGAGCCAGCTGTTCGAGGGACTCCACCTGCTCGGTGATGTCGATGATCACCCCGTACACCACCACCTGCGTACCAGCTGGCACGACGCGACCGATCTCCTCGATCCATCGGTAGCTGCCCTCGGCGTTGCGGATGCGATAGCGCTCGCGGTAGTCACGGGCTGCGCCGACCGCCGCATCGATCCGGTCGCTGACGACCGCATCGGCGGGATGCAGGTTGTCGCGCCATTCTTGTTCGGTGAAGTCGGCGATGCCCGAACCGGGAGCCATGCGGTGGAACATCGCTGTCGGCTCACCCTGGACACCGCGGCTCTCGAACATCACGAGACCGAGCGCGTTGGCGACGGTGGAGTTGAACGTCAGCGACCGCTGCATCACCTCGGCCGAGACCTGTGTCGGAAAGACGACGCAGGCGACACCGAGCGGGAAGACGGCCGCCGCGAACAGGGCCGCGTGAGAAGGATGTGGGATCACGGCTGCCCACGTCGCGACGACCGCTGCTCCGCTGAGGATCACTGCGCCCCGACGCTCGATCGTCTGGCAGTTGAACGCAAGGATCGCCAGCATCCCGACCAACGCCGGCGTGAAGAAGTGTGGATCGATTGCTGCGAAGACCCCGAGGGCCACGATGTCGCACAACAACACGAACGGCGCCAGCACGCCGGTCCGCCGGATGTACCTCCACACCAGCACGGTGCACGGGTACACGTACACGCTGATGGGCGCCAGCAACCAAGGTGACGAACCGCGTGACGACCACAAGATGGACGAGCCCAACACGACCACGGCAATCGAACGAATGATCGCGACGACCTGGAAGTATCGCCGGCGATCGACCGGGCTGGACAAGACCACGGCAGAGGTCGACACGGGGGCCCAGAGCCGTTGTCTCAGATCAGCCATGCCAGCCCTCTCTCTCCCTCAGATGCGGGGTTGAGATCCACAATCGTATTGGTCGATCGGATCGAGGGTGTGGATCGATCCAACCCAGGCCGTATGTCACTCCAACCCGGTCAACGATCGGTCAGCGACGGCGTGGCGGCACGTCGAGTCGCCACGCCAACTCGGCCGTGCCGAGCGCAGTCGCGGGAGGGCCTTCGGCCTGGTACTCGAGCAACATCGCTCGCCACGGCGCCTGGAGCTCGAGCTTTCCCAGCAACGCGCTCACACCCCACACCACCCGGTCGAGCATCACGAACGACGGCGGCATGTCGATCTGTTCGATCACCTTGGCATGCGGGCCACCGACGTCGGCGATGCGCTGGACGGTGTCACGCATGAAGTCGCGGGTGAAGGTGAACCTCTCGGTGAGGTATGGCCGATAGGGGATGCTCACGTAGTCGTACACGTCCTGTGGTGCAAGACCATGCCGTTCATGAAGGAACCCGGATCGTTCCATCGCGTTCACGAGTCGCTCTGGATCTCTTTCGACGATGATCGCATCCATGCAGGGGGCCAGGCGTTCCCACTCGCCCGGCGCCCATCTCTTGACCATGCCGAAGTCGAGGAAGGTCACGTCCCCATCGCTGCTGAAGCGGTAGTTGCCAGGGTTCGGATCACCGTTGAAGACCCCGATCCTCAGGATGGCGTGCTGGGCGAAGCGCCAGATGCTCTCGCCGGCGCGCTGCCTCGTCGCCGGTGAGGCCTGCGCGACGAAGTCGTTCCACGACAGCCCGTCGACCCACTCCGTGGTGATCACCGTGGCGCCCGAGAGCTCATCGATGACGTCGGGGATCGACACGAACGGATGTTCGGCGAAGCACGAGCGGAACTCCCGCACGTTCGCGGCTTCGATCCGATAGTCGAGCTCGTCGCGCATCCTGACGCGCAGCTCATCGACGAGGGCTCGGGTATCGAGCCCCTTGAGTGTGAACGAGCTCACCAGCCGGTAGAGGACATCGGCGTTGGCGAGGTCGGCCTCGATCGCGTGCCCGACGCCAGGGTACTGCACCTTCACCGCGACCTCCACGCCGTCGCGTGTCACCGCTCGATGCACCTGGCCGATGCTGGCTGCCGCCACGGGGTGAGGCTGCCAATCGAGGAAGACTCGTTCGGGATCGCGACCGAACTCGGCGAACACCACGGAGGCGGCGAGCTCGGGCGTCATCGGGGGCGCATCGTCGTACAGCTGCGACAGGGCGTGCTGGGCAGGTTCGGGCAGCGCCTCGATCACGAAACTGATGAGTTGGCCGGCCTTCATCAGCGCGCCCTTCATGTTGCCGAGCTCGCGAGCGACGTCTTCGGCAGTGCGCAACGAGAAGGCATCGTCGAGCGTCGGCCGGGCTTCTTGGCGAGCGAACCGTCGACGCACCCGATGAACGACGAAACGGATCGCGTTGCGCGTCGTCAACCTCCAGACGCGGGCGGTTCGGCGAAGCCGGCGGGTCCGAGGAGACGTCGAAATCGCGGTCGAAAACGCCGTCGAGACCGCGAGGAGGCGTGTCCGTGCAGCCGACCGTGTCGGGGTGGCTCGGGCGCCGGTCACCTGCCGACGAGGCGGCGTGCCGTGGGGTGATCGACGAGGTGTTCGTCGGGCAGCGGTGCACCCGTGACTTCATCGGTCCAGTACTCGCCGCTGTCGAGACGGCGTAGGGCGGCCTCGACATCGGCGAGGTCACGCTCGATGTGATCGAGGTCGAGATGACCATCGGCCGGCGGAGGGGCGACGGCCGCCATCGACACGACCTCGTCGATCTCATCGGCGATGTCGTCGGCGGTGTCCTCGGCGGTGTCCTCGGCGATGTCCTCGTGGATGCCGGCATCAGCGCCACCGACCAAAGGGGGGGCGGGGAGCGAGGCGTGGGGCAGATCGGACATGAGGGCGAGGCTATCGACCGGTCGCCAGCCTCACCAGTCGACCGAGGTCGGCCTCGGTGCCCACTGCGATTACCACGTCACCGGCGTGCAGGGTGGTATCAGGGTCGGGATTCGACCGAAAGACATCGTCGTCGCCGCGCACCGCCAGCACCAGCACACCGGCTCGCTGGCGCAGATCGAGCTCGCGCAGCGATCGATCGGCGAGCTCCGACCCGGCCGGTACCACCACTTCCTGCATCCTGAACTCCATGCTGCGCTCGTGCATCACCACATCGATGAATTCGGCGACATGTGGTCGCACGACGAAGCTGGCGATCCTGGCTGCACCGAGCTCTTGCGGGTTCACCACGCGATCTGCGCCGGCGCGGTTCAACTTGTCGACGCTGTCCTCCTGGCGAGCGCGGGCCACGATGAACAGACCCCGGTTGAGCGTGCGACCCGAGAGGGTGACGAACAGGTTCGCGGCATCATCGGCAAGTGCTGCCACCAGGGTTCCCGCGCGTTCGATGCCTGCCGCACGGAGCGATTGGTCGAGCGTGGCATCGCCGACCACCGTCGGGTGTTCGATGCCCCGCACCCGATCGGAGCTGATGTCGACGACGACCACCTGCTTCCCGGCGCGGGTGAGGTCTGCTGCGACCGCCCGGCCCACTCGACCCCACCCGCACAGCACGACATGACCCGCCATGTCCGCGATCTTCCGGTCCATCCGTCGCCTCCCAACGATCTCACGCAGCTCACCTTCCACCACGATCTGCACCACGAGGGTGAACGTGTAGAAGACCAATCCCACACCCACCACGATCAGCACCATCGTGAAGACCTGTTCCGGCACTCCGAAGTCGCCGAGTTCGCGAAACCCGACCGTGGTGACCGTCGTGACCGTCTGGTACAGGGCGTCGAGGACCGACAACCCGAAGGCCGTATAGCCGGCCGTGCCCACGATCACCACCAGCCCGACGCCGAGTGCGGCAAGGCGCAGACGGACGAGCGGCGAAGTCACGAGACGAACGCTAGCCAAGCGTCGTACGAGGTGGACACGGCGCCGATCGTTGCGGCGGCTGCACGATCGGCGGATGAACCGGCCGTGAACGTGGCCCGCACCTCATGGCGTTGGCAGCCTCGTCGCCTACTGTGAGGCCGTGGCCGATGTACAACTGAATGCTCTCACCAAGGTCTTCGACGGCGTCACTGCGGTCGACGATGTGAGCCTCGACATCGCCGACCGCGATTTCATGATCCTCCTCGGGCCGTCGGGCTGTGGGAAGAGCACCGTGCTCCGCATGATCGCTGGCCTCGAGGATCCGACCAGCGGTGACGTGGTGATCGGCGGAGTTCGGGTGAACGATGTGGAACCCAAGCAACGCGACGTGGCCATGGTCTTCCAGAGCTATGCCCTCTATCCACACAAGACGGTCCAGGCGAACATCGAGTTCCCCCTGAAGGTTCGGGGTGTCTCGAAACCCGACCGGGCCGCGCAGGCACAGCGGGCTGCTGCGACGCTCGGTCTGACCGAGTACCTCGATCGCAAGCCTGGCCAACTCAGTGGCGGTCAGCGTCAACGGGTTGCGTTGGCGCGTGCGATCGTTCGGAGTCCGGCAGTGTTCTGCATGGACGAGCCGCTGTCGAACCTCGACGCCAAGCTGCGCGGCGAGACTCGCGCCGAGCTCGTCGCTCTGCATGCTCGGCTCTCGAGCACCTTCGTGTACGTCACGCACGACCAGGTCGAAGCGATGACGATGGGCACGCACGTTGCGGTGATGAGCCGAGGTCGACTCGAGCAGGTGGGCACGCCCCAGGAGGTGTACGCGCGACCGGCATCCGTGTTCGTCGCGCAGTTCATCGGCACACCCCCGATGAACGTCCTGCCCATGGGCGTCGTGTCCGATCGGTCGTTCCTCGTGGGCATCCGCCCCGAGCACGTGGAGTTCGATGCGTCCTCGTCGTGCCGTGCCACGGTGTCGCTCATCGAGCACCTCGGCCACGAGACACTCGTCCACTTGGACTTGGACTTGGACTTGGGCGAAACGCGGGTCGTCGCGCGTGTCGATGGAGACCGGGACACGTCCTTCGTCCATCGCCTCGGTGACGAGGTCGGTGTGCTGATCCCCGACCGCCATCTGCATCACTTCGATCCGACGACGATGAAGCGTGTCGAGCAATGACGACCGATCCGACCGTCACGACAGCGGCGACCGTCTCGAGGCGTCGTCGCTGGCGTGATGCGCCGCTCGCCCTGGCACTGTTGACGCCTTCGTTGGTGATCCTGGCCGCCTTCGTGCTCTATCCCCTCGCTCGCGCGTTCTGGTTGGGGCACCAGCGATGCGACCCCACCGGTGCGAACTGTCGGAGCAACGGCTGGGACCAGTACGTCGACGTGTTTCGAAGCGAGGAGTTCCAACAGGCGCTCGGGGTCACGGTGAGGTTCTCGTTGCTCACGGTGCCCGTCGGGCTGGCCCTCGGTGTCGCACTGGCGGTGCTGGCCGACAAGCAGATCCGCGGGATGAGCTTGTTCCGAACGGTGTTCTCGTCCACGGTGGCCACCAGCGTGGCGGTCGCATCGCTGATGTGGTTCTTCCTCCTCAATCCCAGCGTCGGGGTTCTGGCCGAATGGATCGGCGGCGTGGCCAAGAACCCAGGTCTCCTGCGCGACGAAGGTACGGCGCTGTGGGCGGTGGCGATCAGCAGCATCTGGGCCAACCTGGGGTTCACGTTCATCGTCGTCACGGCCGGGCTGCAGAGCATCCCGGCCGACCTCTACGAGAGCGCGTACGTCGATGGTGCCGGCGGCTGGATGCGATTCAGCAACGTGACCATCCCGATGCTGGGACCGACGCTGCTGTTCGTGGGCGTGGTGCTCACCAGCCGCGCCTTCCAGAGCTACGGCGAGTTCGACCTGCTCACCGGAGGTGGTCCGAACGGGTCGACCACGTCGCTCACCTATCTCGTGTACGGCAACAACTCGGTCATCAAGAGCAACAGCGGATTGCAGGCAGCCGTCGCCGTCTTGCTGTTCGGCGTGCTGCTGGCTCTGTCGGTCCTGCAGATCCGTGGCGTGGAACGGCGGGTGCACTATGGCGACTAGCACCAACCCTCACGGATGGCGGCTCGTGGGGCGGTATGCACTGCTGATCTCGATGACCGTGCTGATCCTGTTCCCGATCTGGGTGATGCTCGTGGGCGCCTTGAAGCCCGGGAACAAGGTGTTGCAGGATCCACTGCTGCCGACAAGCGTCACCCTCGACACGCTCCGCCAGGCGTGGCGCGACGGCAACCTCGGTCGTTCCTTGGTGAACTCGACGGTGGTCGCCGTGATCGTCACGGTCGCCCAAGTGGTGACCGCTGTACTGTCGGCGTACGCGTTCGCGTTCTTGAAGTTCCCAGGCCGCACGCTGGTGTTCGGCGTGTTCCTGGCCACCTTGCTGGTGCCGTTCGAGGCGACCGTCGTGGTGAACCGCTCGACGGTGCAAGACCTCGGGTGGCTGAACAGCTACCAGGGTCTGGCCGTGCCGTTCCTCGCGACAGCATTCGGCACCTTCCTGGTGCGGCAGGTGTTCCTCACGCTGCCGAAGGATCTCCGCGAGGCCGCGCGCATGGATGGCCTGGGCCATCTCGGCTTCCTGCGTGAGGTGGCGGTGCCCCTCGCCCGCCCCACCCTCGGAGCGCTCGCGCTGTTCAGTTTCCTGAGCACCTGGAACCAGTACCTGTGGCCGACGACGATCAGCACCGAAGACGATTGGAACACCGTGCAGAGTGGACTGCGCGTGTTGTCCCAGGCCCAGATCGACAAGCCCAACCTGGTGATCGCGGGCACGGTCATCGTCGCGCTCCCCATCTTCTTGGTCCTGCTGGTCTTCCAACGCCAGCTCGTGCGTGGTCTCACTGCCGGCGCGGTGAAGGGATGACGCGCCGAGTCAGGGTGGCCACCGCGACCGCACTCCTCGGGTGTCTCGGCCTTGCGGCGTGCGGATCGGGAAAGAGCATCCTCGGAGCCGGCAACGAGGTTCGTCCGTCCAGCACCCCTCCCACCACCGTGCCCGGCCAGACCACCGTGCCCGGCGAGACCACGGTGCCCACGGCCCCGCCGACCACCGAACCGCGGCCGCTCGACTCGCTCCCGACCTGCGACACGGCTGCCCTCGACGACGCGGTCGCGTCGGGACCCGTGGAGGTGTTGTTCTGGCATGGCATGTCGAACGAGCTCGGCCGCGAGCTCGAGCGGATCGTCGGTCAGTTCAACGACTCGCAGGATCGGGTCGACGTGCGACTCGAGTTCCAGGGTGGGTACGAGCAGACCATCGACAAGTACCTCCAGAGCGACACCGACAACCGACCGGACCTCGTGCAGATGCCCGAGTACACCGTGCAGTTGATGGTCGACACCAAGAGCAACGTCCCCGTGCAGGCATGCATGGAAGACGCGGGGTTCGACGCTTCGGGCATCCTGCCCTCTGCGCTGAACGCCTACGCGACGGAGAGCATCCAGTGGGCGATGCCCTTCAACGTCAGCAACCCGGTGCTGTACTACAACAAGAAGGTCTTCCGCGATGCCGGGCTCGATCCCGAGGTGCCGCCGCTCACCCTCGACCAGGTCGGCGAGTTCGGACGCCAGATCCAGGCATCCGGTGCCGCCTCGTACGGCGTGGCGTTCGACAGCGCTCCCGATGGTGGAGGCGGCTGGTTCCTCGAGCAGTGGCTCGCGAAGGAGGGCGAGTACTACAGCGACAACGCGAACGGGCGGTCTGCGCCGTCCACTCGCGTGCTGTTCGACGGACCGAGAGGCGTCGAATTGCTCACCAGCTTGCAGGACGTGGTGCAGACCGGCGGCGGGGTGTACGTCGGCGAGAACCCTGGCGGAACCGATGCGTTCTTGAAGCTGGCCGATGCGTCGGCACCCGCATCGATGACGATCGCCACGTCGGCGGCGCTCGGCGCGGTGCTCCAGTTCGTCGCCGGTGGCATCATCCCCGGGATCGGCGTCGACGATCTCGGTGTCGGTCCGATGCCCAGCCCGACCGGGGCGCCGGGCACGCTCATCGGTGGTGCCTCGTTGTGGATCACGGCCGACCATGGCGATGCCAAGGCAGCAGCTGCGTTCGAGTTCATCGAGTATCTGGTGAGCCCCGAGATCCAGTCGGAGTGGGCCGCTGCAACCGGCTACGTGCCGGTGACCGAGGGAGCAGTCGAGCTCGAACCCCTTCGCGGGGTGTATGCGCTCGACCCGCGCTTCAAGATCGCATACGACCAGGTGGCTCAGACCCCCGACGAGCCCACCTCGAACGGGCCCGTGCTCGGCCCGCTGCGCGAGGTGCGCGTCGCCGCAGCATCGGCAATGGGCCAGATCATGAACGGCGCCGACGCGCAGGCCGCCCTCACCGAAGCGGCCACGCTCGCCAACGCGTTGATCACCGACTACAACTCCCGCCGTTCGTAGACCACAAGCGAACCAGGACGACGGGGAGGCGGGCGAAGTCGGCGGGTATCCTCGGGGCATGGCAACTCCCTTCCCCGCCCTCGATGGTTCCGCGCCCAAGCAGCAGAAGTTCAAGGAGGCGCCCGAGCTCGGGATCGACACCTCCAAGCGCTTCACGGCCACCATGGAGACCACACTCGGTACGGTCGTCATCGCGCTCGACGCGATCAACGCACCGAAGACGGTGAACAACTTCGTGTTCCTCGCCGCACAGCACTACTACGACGGCGTCATCTTCCATCGCATCATCAAGGGCTTCATGTGCCAAGGCGGAGATCCCACGGGCACGGGTACAGGTGGCCCTGGCTACAAGTTCGCTGACGAGCCGGTGAAGCAGCGCTACCAGATCGGTTCGGTCGCCATGGCCAATGCCGGCCCGAACACCAACGGCAGCCAGTTCTTCCTCATCAGCGGTCAGAGCGGTGTGCAACTGCCGCCGCAGTACAACCACTTCGGCCAGATCGTGAAGGGCCTCGAGGTCCTCGATGCGATGCAGTCGGTGGACACCGATCGCAGCGACCGTCCTCGCGAGGACGTCGTGATCAACTCCGTCTCCATCACCGTCGCCGACTGATCTCCGTCACCTGACCGAGTCGATCGTCGGCGCCACCACGCGAAGGGCGGTTTGTTGACCGTCGAGGTGTCTCTCGCCCAAGCGCGCCGGATCGCGCTCGCGGCGCAGGGGTTCAACGATGCGCGCCCCACCGGGCGCATCGACAGAAGGCATCTGCGTCGCGTGCTGGGCCGAATCGGTCTGATCCAGATCGATTCCGTGAACGTGCTGGTGCGCAGCCAGGAACTCCCGCTGTTCGCCCGCTTGGGCCCTCATCCGCGATCCCTCATCGCCGACGCCACCGCCGCCGGCGAACTGTTCGAGTACTGGGTGCACGAAGCGTCACACGTCCCCACCGAGCAGTACCACCTGTACCGCTGGCACATGGAACGGGACCACAAGTGGAGTCGGTATCTCGGACAGAGTCGGCCCGGTTTCGTGGACGAGGTGCTCCGGCGAGTGACTGACGACGGGCCGCTTGTCGCGAGCGACCTGGCGCAGCGCGTCGGCAAGAAGGGCAGCTGGTGGGACTGGGACGACGGCAAGGTCGCCCTCGAGCACTTGTTCTGGAGCGGCCAGATCACCGCTCGCCGACGACCGAACGACTTCGCCCGCGTCTACGACCTCACCGAGCGGGTGATCCCTGCCGCCGTGCTCGCCCGTCCAGCACCACCGGAACGCGAAGCACGCAAGGAGCTTCTGATGCTCGCGGCCGCCTATCACGGCATCGCCACGATGGAGGACCTCACCGACTACCACCGGCAGAAGAACGTGCCGTGCAAACCGTTGCTCGCGGAGTTGGTGGAGGAAGGCCGACTTCAGGCCGCTCGTGTGGAGGGTTGGGGCAAGCCGGCCTTCCTTCATCCCGACGCGGCCCGTCCTCGGCAGATGAACGCCCATGCGCTGCTCAGCCCCTTCGATCCCGTGGTGTGGAATCGCGACCGAGCGCTTCGGCTGTTCGGCTTCCACTACCGGATCGAGATCTACGTGCCGCAGCCGAAGCGGCAGTTCGGCTACTACGTGCTCCCGTTTCTGCTTGGTGACCAGCTCGTCGCTCGGGTCGACCTGAAGGCCGATCGGGCGGCCAGATCGCTCCTGGTGCCCGGCGCGTTCGCCGAGATGGGCGTGCCGACCAAGGAGGTGGCCGATGCCCTCGCCGCCGAGTTGGTGCAGATGGCGCGCTGGCTCGAGCTCGAACGCATCGTCGTCGGGGACCGGGGCGATCTGGCGTCCCCGTTGGCCCTGTCGGTCGCTCACTACGCTCGGCGGTGATGTCAGACCCCGCCGAGGAGCCGATCCCGCCCGTGAGTGACCTGTCTCGCCGGTCCGTATCGCTCGATGGCGACGAAGGGACCAACGGCGACGACAGGGCCGAGGGGGTCGACGGGGCCGAGGGGAGCGGGGATCGTATGCCTCGCTGGGTGTGGCGAGCCGTCGCCATCTTCTGGATCGGCGCCATCGTCACCCTCGTGGTCCGCGAACTGTTCGGCAGGCTCAGCGAGCTGCTGTTGATGTTGCTGGTCGCGCTGTTCCTCTCGCTCGCGGTCGAGCCCGGCGTCAACCGGCTCGCGCGCCGTGGATGGCGTCGCGGGACGGCCACCGGCCTCATCCTGGCGACGGTCGTCACCCTGATCCTGGTGTTCGTCGTCGCCATCGGCACGCTCGTCGCCAGCCAGATCGCCGATCTGCTGCAGAACTCCGAGACCTACGTCACGCGGACGGTCGACTTCCTGAACGACACGTTCGACACCAACATCGACCCAGCTGATGTGATCGCCGAGATCCAGGACGAGGACGGTCGCATCCAGCAGTTCATCGCCGACCAGGGCGACGAGGCCCTTCGAGTGTCGCTCAGCGCCCTCGGAGTGGTGTTCGAGGTGTTGACCGTCATGCTCTTCGCCTTCTACCTCGTTGCCGATGGCCCGCGACTGAGACGCGTCATCTGCAGCCGGCTGAGACCGTCGCGACAACGTCGAGTGCTCGAAGCGTGGGAGTTGGCGATCGACAAGACCGGCGGCTACCTCTACTCGCGTGCGCTCTTGGCGGGGCTCAGCGCCGCGTTTCACTGGGTCGTGTTCCAAGTGGTCGGCACCCAAGCACCCCTCGCCCTCGCCCTGTGGGTCGGATTGATCAGTCAGTTCCTGCCGGTGGTCGGCACCTACATCGCCGGGCTCCTGCCCTTGCTGGTCACGCTCATCGACTCCCCGGTGAATGCAGGGATCATCGCGATCGCGATCTTGCTGTACCAACAGATCGAGAACTACGTCTTCGCACCGCGCATCACGGCTCGAACACTCGAGTTGCACCCCGCCTTGGCGTTCGGGTCGGCGATCGCCGGCGGTGCGGTGCTCGGCGCGGTGGGGGCGATCCTCGCGCTCCCTGCGGTGGCCATGGCGCAGGCGCTGCTGAGCAACGCCGGGCAGCGATACGAGGTGGTGGACACACATCTCACGGCGGTGCCCCCACGACGAGCCGATCGACGACGGCAGCCGCCGCCGCGGCGTCCCTCCGAACCGGAGAGTCGACGATGAGCGTGGCGGATGCGTACGTTCCCGTGGCGATCGCCTCCCGCAACGGCTTCGACGAATCGGTGCACTTCGGTGCGCTGGTGGTGCTCGGCGCCGATGGCAGCATCGAGCTCGCGCTCGGCGATCCCACCGTGGCCATCTATCCGCGCAGCTCCAACAAGCCGATGCAGGCCGTCGCGATGGTGCGCGCCGGCCTGCGTGTCGAACCGCCGTTGCTCGCCCTCGTCTGTGCCAGCCACGACGGCACGCCCGCACACCTCGACGCTGCTCGACGCATTCTCTCGTTGGCTGGTCTCGACGAGTCGGCGTTGGCCAACACTCCGTCGTACCCCCTCGATGCTGCATCAGCTCGTGAGGTGATTCGACACGATGGCGGCGCGACCGCGTTGCAGATGAACTGCAGCGGCAAACACAGCGGCATGGTGGCCACCTGCGTGCACAACCGGTGGCCGCACGACTCGAGCTACCTCGACGTGGATCACCCGCTGCAGCGGGCGATCACCGTCACCATCGAGGAGCTTGCCGGAGAGGCCGTGGCGCACATCGGCGTCGATGGGTGTGGTGCCCCGGCGCACGCGATGTCGCTCATCGGCCTCGCTCGCTGCTTCCGCTCGATCGCCAACGGCACGGCCGGTGCCGCCGGCGACGACGTGTACTCGGCGATGGTGGCGTATCCGGAGATGGTGGGCGGCAACGACCGCGACGTCTCCCACTTCATGCGCCACGTGCCCGGCTTGATGGCCAAAGATGGGGCGGATGGCGTGTTCGCGGCAGCGCTCGCGGATGGCCGAGCGATCGCGCTGAAGATCGCCGACGGTGGCGACCGGGCACGTCCTCCGGTGATGCTCGCAGCGCTCGATCACCTGGGGCTCGCGACGGATGAGCTCGCGGCTGCGGTGTCGAGGCCCGTGATGGGCCACGGCCGAGCGGTCGGCACCGTGCGCGCCGTGCTGTCGTGAATCCCGCGCCGGTCCCGTTCGTCACGCTCGACGATCCTCGTTACGGCGACGTGGTGCAGGTGGCGCCGCTCGTGCGGCGTGTCGTTGCGAACAACCCGTCCAAGTTCACCTACCTCGGCACCGGGACATACCTCGTCGGGGAACGCGACCATGTGGTGGTGATCGACCCAGGACCCTTCCACGATGCGCACCGCGATGCGCTTGCCGCGGCGCTGGTCGGCCAACGAGTGAGCGCGATCCTCGTCACGCATTGTCACGCCGATCACTCGCCCCTCGCTGCATGGCTGGCGGCCGAGACCGGAGCCCCGACGGTGGCGTTCGGTCCCCACCCGCGACTCGAGGATCCTGACGCCGATGATCCGGTGACCGCCCTCGAGCCCGTTGAGGGAGAAGCCGGCGATGTCGCGGTCGCGATCGAGGAGACCACCGACTACGACTTCGAACCGAGCCGTCGAGTGGTCGATGGGGAGATCGCTGCCAGCGGACCGGGGTACACGCTGCGGGCTGTGCACACGCCCGGGCACACCTCGAACCATCTGTGCTTCGCGTTCGACGAACAACGCGCGCTGTTCACCGGCGACCACATCATGGGGTGGAGCACCACCGTGATCGGCCCTCCCGACGGCGACATGCGCGCCTACTTCGAGTCGCTGCACAAGGTGCTCGGTCGTGGCGATCACACGTTCTGGCCGACGCACGGTGCACCGGTAACCGAGACGCGGCCGTTTCTCGAAGCGTTCCTCGCTCACCGATTGCATCGCGAGGCCCAGGTGCTCGCTGCGGTGCGTGACGGGCACACCAACATCGCTCGGATGGTGGAGGTGCTGTATGCCGATGTGCGTGCCGAGCTCCACAAGCCCGCTGGCCGCAGCGTGCTGGCACACCTGATCAAGCTGGTCGGTGACGGCGCAGTCGTGACCGACGACGACGCCCGGCCGACGCTGCGGACGGTCTATCGGCCCGTCTGACGCAGGGCTGCCCTGGCTGTCAGGAGTACTGGTCGAGGATGCTGGTCTCGGTCAGACGGTCGAGGGTGTCCTTGATCGACTCGGCCAGATCGTGGTCGATGCCGGCCACCGCGGCGATCTCGTCGACCGTGGCTCGCTGCAGCCTGGCGAGTTCGCCGAAGCGCTCGACGACGGCCATCGCCAGGTTCGGGGTCACCCGGCCGACGCGGGCGAGCAGGCGGAGGCCTCGGGGTGACGCCGAATCGTCGGCGTCCAGGCCGCTTCCGATGTAGGTGCCCGCGATCGTCGGGTAGTCGGCAGCCACGAGCCCGATCTCGTCGTCGATCTCGCCGTACACCTCGTCGAGCTGCAGACGAAGCAGTCGGGCATCGACGCCGAGCTCGACGATCATCGTCTCGAGCTCGGTCGCGATGCGATGCACCATGTCTCCGCGCTGCACAACGGCGGCGACGTCGCGCACCGTGACCACGTCTTCGAGCTCGTTCGCGGTGAGAGCGCTCAATGCGTCGTCGAGGCGGGCCTTGTAACGCTCGAGCGTCTGCAGCGCCTGATTGGCTCGGTCGAGGAGGCGGCTGATGTCCTGCACCTGATGCTTCACCCCACCGGCGTAGACGTTGATGACGCTCATCTCCTCGCTGACGCTGATGACGGGCACGAGCAGCGATCGGTCGACTCGTTCGGCGGTGCGATGGCGGGTGCCGGTCTCGCTCGTCGGCACCGTGGGGTCGGGCACCAGGTGCACGTTGGCGCGAGCGATGCGGGTGGCATCCGCGCTGAGGATGATCGCCCCGTCCATCTTCGCCAGCTCGCTCATGCGTTGTGGGCTGTAGGCGGCATCGAGCAGGAACCCGCCGCTGCAGATCGCCAGCACATCGGGTTCGTCGCTCACCACCACCAGTGCGCCCATCTTCGCACGCACCACTCGATCGAGCCCATCGCGCAGTGGCGTGCCCGGGGCGACGGTGGCCAGCGCGATGTGCAGCGCATCGGCGGCCGGGCCGAGGGTGGTCATGGTGGGAGTCTAGGGAGAAGCGAGACCCGCCGCGGCGAGCGCTTCGCTGACCGTGGCGACGCGCATGAGGTGCATGCCGTCGATGCCGGTGGGAGAGTTGGCGGGCACGATGGCGCGTCGGAAGCCGAGTCTGGCAGCCTCGATCAGTCGCCGTTTGGCGTGCGACACCTGTCGTACCTCGCCGGCGAGCCCCACTTCGCCGAACACCACGAGATCGGGCGGCAGTGGATGGTTGGTGATCGCGCTGCACAGCGCCAGGCACACCGCGAGGTCGGCGCCCGGTTCTCCGAGCTTCACCCCACCGACGGCGGACGCATACACCTCGTAGCTCGCGGTGAGCACCCTCGCGCGCCGTTCGAGCACGGCGAGCAGCAAGGCGAGGCGACCCGGGTCGAGCCCTTGCGCGCTGCGCCTCGGTGACCCACCAGCCTGGTGCTGTGTGGTCAGCGCCTGCACCTCGACCAGCAGCGGTCGCTGGCCCTCGAGCGTGGGCAGGACGGCGGAGCCGGCGATGCCCGTGCGGCGGTCGGCGAGGAAGAGCTGGCTGGCGTCGGGAACACCGACGAGACCTTCTTCGACCATCTCGAACAGCCCGAGTTCGTCGGTGGGACCGAAACGGTTCTTCACGGCGCGGAGCAGCCGGAGCGAGTGGTGACGGTCGCCTTCGAAACTGAGCACGACGTCGACGATGTGCTCGAGCGTTCGGGGCCCGGCGAGGCCACCTTCCTTGGTGACGTGGCCGACGAGCACCACGGGCACACCGCGAGTCTTGGCCTCGTGGACGAGACGGGCCGCGCACCCGCGAACTTGGACGATGCTGCCCGGCGCAGACCCGAGCTCAGGGTCTGCAACGGTCTGGATGCTGTCGATCACGACGAGGCTGGGCCGGACTTCGTCGAAGGCCGCGATGATGTGCGGGATCATGGTCTCGGCGAGCAGCCAGAGGTCGGGCCGGAGTGCTCCCAAGCGCTCCGCCCTCAATCTCACCTGTGGCGCACTCTCCTCGGCGCTGACGTACAGGCTGCGCCCGGGCCACGCGGCGAGCAACTGCAGCAGCAGGGTGCTCTTGCCGATGCCCGGCTCGCCACCCAGCAGCGTGACCGAACCTGGCACCAGCCCGATGCCGAGCACTCGATCGAGCTCGCCCACGCCGGTGGCGCACGGACCGCCCAGATCGCCGGGCACGTCAGAGATCGGCACGGCGACGGCCGACGGAGCGAGCAGCGACAACGCGTACGGTTCGGGACCTTCGACGTCTTCGGTGAGCGTGTTCCACGCCTGACAGACCGTGCACTGACCAGCCCATTTCGGGAAACTGGAGCCGCAGTCGCTGCAGCGATAGACGAGACGGAGCTTGGCCACGGTGCAGACCCTACGAACAGGGTGTGACGGAACGTCGCACGGATCGAGTCATCGGAGATCGAGTCACGACGTGTGATCGTCGTGATACACGCGTTGGTACGGCAGATCCACGAGGCGCTGCTCGACCCGTCGGCGCGAGCTGCGGAGTCGACGCCGCCGTCGGGCCACCACCAGGATCGCCGCGATCGACACCGCGACCCAGCCGATCAGCAGGACCAGCAACAGCGTGGAGAGCAGCTGCCAGCTGCGGCCGCGCTCGAGCGACTTCACCGAGGTCGCCTCGATCTGCGTCTCCGACCCATCGAGCGCGATGTCCCATTCGATCGGACGCGTCGCCGAATCGGTGTCGGAACCCTCGCCACCATCGAGCGTCACCGAACCCGCCGGGTCGGCGGCCGACGATCCGGCATCGGTCGAGTCGCCGGTCACCTCGCCGGTCACCTCGCCGGTCGTTGACTCGATGTCGCCTTCGACGTGCAGGCGCAAGACGACTCCGACGGTGTCGACCGGAGACGAGCCCGATGCGGCGATCTGTTCGGCATAGGGCATCCCACCGACGGCAGCCAGCAGGTCTGGGTCGGTGAACGCCTCGAGCCCACCGTCCAGGCGCCCCGTTCCGGTGATCGAGTACGTGATCTCGCTGATCGTCGCGACACGCTGGATCGAGATGGCCTGCAACGGCCCCGATGGTCCGTTCAGGGTGGACAGCAGTGCGGTGGCCTGCTCGGGCGTGTCGAAGGGGTGGACGATCGTCAGCGACAACCCGTCGGGCGTCAGTGTGGCTCCCTCGGTGGTCCATCCGGCGGCGGCCAGGTCATCGGTGCGAACGTCTTCGGCGAGCCCCGGTGCCGCGGCCAGCACCGCGGCGTCAGCCACCACGGTGACCGACAGTTCACCGCTTCCGTTCTCCGCCATGTCGACGTCGATCGTGACGTTGACACGACATGAGGTGAGCATCACCACGCACAGCGCTGCAAGCGCAGCACGGGCCCGCGGCGACGACAGCGGGCGCCGACGGGGCGGGAGCGGCGCGCTGATCACGCGTCGATTCTGCCAGCTCCGTCCTGACGCGACCGGCTCTGGCGGTCGCGTTGCGTCAGGATGTTCGGGTCACTCCGAGGCGGGGGGCTCGATCTCGGGCGCACCGGTGGCGGCGAGCTCGACGATCGCCGGAGGCTGGAAGCCTTCGACCCCGCGGAACGTCAGGCGGAGGTCGCCGGGCCGATCGGGATCATCCTCGGTATCGACGACGATGATCTGCCCGGCGTGGAACTCCTTGTACAGGATCTTCTCGCTGAGGGCGTCTTCGATCATCCGTTGGATCGCTCGACGCAACGGGCGTGCGCCCAGTTGCGGGTCGTAGCCCTTCTCGGCGAGCAGTTCCTTGGCGCTCTGCGTGAGCTCGATGCCGAGGCCCTGAGCCTCGAGCTGGCCGGTGAGGCGCTTGGTCATCATGTCGACCATCTGCATCACCTCTTCCCTGGCGAGCTCGTGGAACACGATCAACTCGTCGACACGGTTGAGGAACTCGGGACGGAAGTGGGTCTTCAACGCGTCCATCACCTTGTCCTTCATCCGTTCGTAGGTCATCGCCGCGTCACCCTTGGTAAAGCCGACGTTGCCCTTGCGCAGGTCGCTCGAACCGAGGTTCGAGGTCATGATCAGCACGGTGTTGCGGAAGTCGACGGTGCGACCCTGGCTGTCGGTGAGACGGCCCTCTTCGAGGATCTGGAGGAGCGTGTTGAACACGTCGGGGTGGGCTTTTTCGATCTCGTCGAACAGCACCACGCTGAACGGCTTGCGCCGCACGGCCTCGGTGAGCTGGCCGCCCTCTTCGTAGCCGACGTAACCGGGGGGTGAGCCCACGAGGCGGCTCACGGTGTGCTTCTCCATGTACTCGGACATGTCGAGCACGATCATGGCGTCGTCGTCGCCGAACAGGAAGGCGGCGAGCGTCTTGGCGAGCTCGGTCTTGCCGACCCCGGTGGGGCCGAGGAAGATGAATGAGCCCGACGGGCGCTTGGGATCCTTGAGGCCTGCACGGGTACGGCGCACGCTCTGGCTGA
>JAYUSX010000369.1:0-3411 GCA_043755475.1 Actinomycetota bacterium | reverse complement strand
CGGTGGCGACGGCCACGACACGGTGCGATCAGCGGTGGAAGCGGCGCGGCGGGCGGGCACGGGCGTCACCATCGTCGGCGACGTACCGACGGCGGCCTCGACGTACGGCCGACTCGGATCGATCGATCGCCTGGTGCCAGATGGCACCAGAAGGGTCTACGGATGAACTGGATGGTGGCGACCGTTGTTCGTCGAGTCGCCGTTCTGATCGCGTCGAAGAACGGTGCAAGCACCATTGCTGGAGCTGTGGCGGCAGTCGTTCGCGAAGGTTCGACGTCTTCGTCGTGTCCGACAGGTCGACCGCCGACACCGTTGGCTGTGGCGATCGCCGCCGGGGCGACCATGCTCGACCTCGACGTGAACGTCGGCAAGCCAGCCGCTCTGCACCGGTTGTACCGGGACCTCCACATCTCCAGCAGATACGACGTGGTCGCGATCCTCGACGATGACGTCATCGTGGAACCGAACTTCCTCCACGAGGCCCTGCTGACCATGACCCCCGATGTGGCGATCGCGGTCGGGCCGCAATCTCACCGCCTGGCCAGACGAGCATCGGTGGAACGCATTGGTGGCGTCACGCCACAGATCCGGCCACTGATCCGGCTGGGGTCGCCCGGTTAGGGTGACGGCAATGAGCAACAAGATGATCTTCGGCATGTTCATGCCACAGGGCTGGAAGATGGAGCTGTCGGGTATCGACGGCGCAGCCGCACAGTGGGACAAGGCCGTCGAGATCGCGATGAAGGCCGAGGAGCTCGGCTACGACTCGATCTGGGTCTACGACCACTTCCACAACGTCCCGCGCCCGGCGCACGAGGCCGTGTTCGAATGCTGGACCACGATGGCCGCGATCAGCCAACGCACCTCGCGTGTCCGCCTCGGTCAGATGGTCGGGTGCAACAGCTACCGCAACCCCGCCGTACTGGCCAAGATCACGTCGACGATCGATGTGATCAGTGGCGGCCGCCTCGATTGGGGGATCGGCGCCGGGTGGTACGAGAACGAGTACAAGGGCTACGGCTTCGAGTTCCCGAAGCCGAAGGACCGCATCGGCATGCTCAACGAGAGCGTCGAGATCGTTCGCAGCATGTGGACACAGACCGAGACCGACTACGACGGTCGCTACTACAAGCTCTCCCGCGCCAACTGCGATCCCAAGCCGTTGCAGCACCCGCACCCGCCCATCTGGATCGGCGGCGGAGGCGAGCAGCTCACCTTGCGCGTCGTCGCGAAGTACGCCGATTACAGCAACTTCGGCGGCAAGCCCGACGAGTGGGCGCGCAAGCGCGAGATCCTGAAGGGTCACTGCAAGGCGGTCGGACGCGACGAGGACACCATCGGCAAGACCTGGTCGCCCGAGGTGTTCATCCGCAGCACCGAGGCCGAGGTGGTCGCCGCCGGCACGAAGAGCCTGTGGGCAGAACCTTTCGAAGCCTGGCGCGACGGCAACTTGGTGGGCACGCCCGAACAGGTCAGCGAGAAGATCCAGACCTACGTCGATCTGGGCTGCACCGGGTTCATCCCGTGGTGCCCCGACTACCCGAGCACCGAGACGATGGAGCTCTTCGCCGAGCACGTGATGCCCAACTTCCGCTGACGTGCACGCTCGGCCGGGAGTCGAGCGGAGTCAGGGGGCGTGGGTGGCGATGAGGGCGTCCAACCTGTCGGCGCTCGCTTCCTCCAACGTGCTGCAGGTCGCGAGTTGCTCGAGGACGCGCTGGTCCGTGGTGCGGGTCGCGATGTTGCGCCACGCCCGTGCGCCCTGACGTTCGGCGTTGGCCTGGACGCGCAACTGGTCCCACACGTCCATGTCGGTGAAGACGTCGTAGTACGTGCGCTTCGCGTCGGGCAGTGGCGCCTCGAGGGCATCGCGCAGCGACTCGTCCAAGGCGAATGCGCCATCGATGCGATCGGCGATCTCGTCTTCGGCGCGCGCACACGTCGTCAGCTCGTCCGCGTGCTCGGGCAACGCCTCGGCCCAGCCGCGGTAGCGCTCGGCGGCCCCACGCTCGAGCAGCGCCAGGAAACGCGGCATCGCCTCCGGCGGTACCTTGCCGATGAACGGGGCGAGGAGCTCACCGAAGTTCGGGATCTGCAGGTCGGTCATAGCTCGAAGGTAGCCGTCGAGTGGGGCCAATCCCAGCCCATCGATGCCGAGGTACATCTGTTCGCGTCCGGGGCGGCGGGCATGCGGATGACGTTGCCGGTGATCATCCGGGCATCGTCATCATCGGCGAGCGGCATCGAGGGCTTCGTCGATCTCGGGCGGTTGGGCGCCGATCGAGTGGGCGAAGTCGATGAACTGCGATGCGGCCCGTCGGAGCGCCTGACGGCGATCGCGGGGAAGTCGCGATCGCTGCCGTTCGGCGACCACCGTGCCGTGCCGACCGCGGCTCTCCGCGACGCCCTCGGTCTCGAGTTCCCGGTAGGCGCGCTGCACGGTGCCAGGAGCGACGCCGAGGTCCTCGGCAAACTGCCGGACCGTCGGCAGCCGGTCTCCTGGTCGGAGCGCGCCCGTCGAGACGAGCTCGTTGACCCTCACCCTGATCTGCTCGTACGGCGGTACCGGGGAGCGCTGGTCGACTTCGACGTTCACGACGCGAACAACCCCGCGTTCTCTCTTCGCACCAAGCGCGTCGGCATCCACCACAGGGCCGCCGCGGCGCCGATGAAGCTGCAGCCGGCGAGAGCGGCAGGCAGCCAGGAGAAGGGAGAGCGGGCCAGTCCTGCCGTCTGCCACGACAGCCATCCCGAGCACACCAACTGCAGCGCCGACCAGCCTGCGGTGACACGCACTGCCGATGCGACCCGTATGGCATGTTCGGCGAGGTCGAGGTCGTTGCCGGCCATCGGAAACGGTGCTCGGCCGATGGAGCGCAGTCCCCGCCACGTGATGCCTGCGAGCACCACGGAGGCCGCGCACACGGCGAACACGCGAGCAGGCGTCGGCAGCGACACCCCATCGCGCAGAACGGTGGGCGAGTAGCGCGTGGCGAATGCGAGCACGATCGACAGCACCGTGGTGATGGTGGTCGCGGCGATCGTGTGTCGAGCAGCGGGGGACAGCAGGTCGATCACCCTCCAGAGGGAGGCGACCGTGGGTTCGTGATGCCTGCGCCGACCCGTCATCTCCGCCGCCAACCCTGCAGCCAGCCATCCGATGCAGATCGAGATGACCAGCGGTACATGGATGTCGGTGAACCCCACGACGGTCAGCGGCACCACGAAACCGGCCGCCGCACCGATGACCCTCCACACTCGCGCCCTGAACAGGTAGGCGCGAACCAACGAGCGCGCACTGAGCGAATCAGGCACGTCGTACTGGAAGCAGAACCAGGCGAGCATGGGCTCGGTCCGGGTGGCGCTGATCAACCAGGCGATCATCGTGCTGAACAGGATGATGCCGACAAG
>JAYUSX010000368.1:0-8588 GCA_043755475.1 Actinomycetota bacterium | reverse complement strand
AGGCGGCGCTGCGCCCTCGGTGGGTGTGGTGGTCGAACGAGCCGGCAGCCGTGCTCGTGCGCCATGGGATCCGCCTCACCGCGTGTTGGGACCTCTCGGCCGTTCATCGGTTGCTCGTCGGCGGGTGGCGCACCGACGAGGTCCGCATCTGGTCGACGGCGAACGGTCTCGATCACACGCTCGCGCCGGCGCTCGGGCAGCTCGACCTCGGCGACGGCGACAGCGGCGACGGTGCGCACCCCGCAGTGCGGGCCGATGGGCACCTGCGCGCCGAATGGGTGGCCGGATCGTGGCGCGATTCAGCCGAGGGAGCAGCACGGTGGGGCGAACTCGCGCTGGACGTGATGGCGCGCCAGCAGGATCTGTTGCGTTCCGTCGAAGCCGCCGGCGACGCGCTGGCGACGGCACGCTCGGAATCGGCGGCCGAGATGCTGTGCGCCGAGCTCGAACTCGACGGGCTGCCGATCGACATGTCGGTGGCGACCGGTCTGATCCGAGATCTGGTGGGCGAACGGCCGGCCGACGAGCGTGAAGCGAACGAGCGTCGCGCCGCTCGCGATGCGTCCGTGCTCGCGCATCTTCCGCCGGGCGCCTCGTTCGATCTCCGCAACCCGGCGGACGTGAAGTCGATGTTGCGTCGCGTGGGCATCGACGTGCCCGACACCAGAGCGTGGCGCCTCGAGCAGATGCGTGCCGTTCATCCCGTGGTCGAGGCCCTGCTGCTGTGGCGCAAGGCCGAAAGGATCGCGACCACGTTCGGCTACGGGTGGCTGGACGAACACGTGGGACCCGACCATCGCCTGCGCGGCGCGTGGAGTGGCACCGATGGTGCCGCCGGCCGGATGACCGCTCAAGCAGGTCTGCACAACCTGCCGGCCGATCTGCGTCCCGCGGTGCGCGCCGACGAGGGCTGGCTGTTCGTTCGCGCCGACCTCGGCCAGATCGAACCACGGGTGCTGGCCGCGGTCTCTGGCGATCGAGCCTTCGTCGATGCCACCACGGCCGACGATCTCTATCGACCCGTGGCGACGCGGCTGAACGTAGAACGACCGATCGCCAAGGTGGGAGTGCTGGCAGCGATGTACGGCCAGACGAGCGGCACTGCAGGCCAGGCGTTGCAGGGGATGGACAAGGCCTACCCCGTCGCGATGCAGTTCCTCCGCGACGCCGATCGAGCGGGGCGCGAAGGGCGCGAACTGCGCACGTTCGGTGGTCGGCTGATCCCGATGTGGAACACGACTCCCGATTGGGATGCCCCGGTGGACGAGCGCTCCGCATCCGCTGCGGTCGCGTCTCGCGGACGGTATGCGCGCAACGCGACCGTGCAGGGGGCCGCGGCCGAGCTGTTCAAGGCGTGGGCGGCGACGGTGAGGGCCCGTCTGGCGGGTGACCCGGAGCTGAGCGATTCCCGCATCGTGCTGTGCCTGCACGACGAACTGCTGGTGCACACACCGGCCGCCGTGGCCGAACGCGTCGCCGGGTTGGTGAGCTCGTGCCTCGATGAGGCCTCCGGTCGGTGGTTCCGCGGGACCGGCGTGCGCTTCGTGGCCGACGTGTCGGTCGTGGTCAGTTGGGCCGACGCAAAAGCGTGACCGACGCCGCGCCAGCGAGCGGTCAGGCAGTCCATTCGTGGACGACGGTGACCCCGGCATCGGTGATGAGCGGCGCAGATCGAACCGGTGGTGGCTGAGCGGACAGCTCGGCCTGCTCGTGAGCGAGCACCCTGGTCCCCGGGCGCAGTCGAGCCAGCAGCGTGCCGATCAGCCGGGCGACCACCTCCGCAGGCAGGAAGATCAGCACTACGTCGACATCGTCGAGCGGCGCCGTCGCAGCGTCGGCGTGGACGATCTCGATCTGGTGTGCAAGGCCGGCGCTGGTGACGTTGCGGCGAGCGAGATCGACGAGGCCCGGATCGCGTTCGATGCCCCTGCCCCGACAACCCCGGCGCGCGACGGCATCGATCAGCAGCCGACCGTCGCCACAGCCCAGATCGACCACGAGGTCGGTGGCGGCGATGCCAGCGTGATCGACGAACGCCGTGGCGAGCCCCGTGGGCGTCGCGAGGTACGGACCCAGATCGTCGCCAGGAGTCGCTCGCCGGCGCACACCCATACGCGACAAGAGCAACCGCACCGGGCGGACGAGCCAGTAGATCGGCCACGCGAACCCTGGGAGCGCGACCGCGTCGAAGTCGGCCTGGCCGGGCGTCAGCGCGCGCTGCAGCTTCCCGAGCAGGCCGCCTCGCGGACCGGGCTCGTCGCGCCACACGAGCTCGACTCGTGTCGGCTGATCGTCGAGACGAGTGAGGGTGACGCGGCCGCGGCTGCGCTGGTACGAGCGCCAGGCGCCGTTCCCAATCGGCCCCCATCGACGCATGCCGTTGGCCTCGAGCACCTCGACCGCGCGTGTGGTGGCCCGCACGTCGGGCAACTTCAGACGCACCAGCCGAAGCAGCTCGTCGTCCACGCCGAGCGGCAGCGTTCGAGCGCGCACACCCGCGCCGGCAAGCACGGTGGCAACGTCGTCGGCGTCGATCGCCGCGAGGTCGCGCAGCCGTCGCACCGCGGCGAGGTGGTCGTCGACCGGCGCGCCCTCGGCGGCGAGCTCGACCAGGACGGGCCGCAGGCACCGACGTTGGACAGCCGTGACCAGGAGGCGCGTGCGCCCGGCATCGTCGATGGGCCGGGCGATGCCGAGTTCCGTGAGCAACTGTTCGAGCATGGTCGGCGCACCGTAGCGCCGACCGTGCCCATCCACGCCGCGACAGATCGGGACGCAGTGCGTCGAACAGCCGGAGCGACGGGCGCGATGCAGTCTGAGGTCCATCGGTGAGCGCCGTCCGAGATTGCGCTCCGGAGGACGATCCCGATCAGAGGGGTGTGACAGATCGACCGACATTTGACCTGTTCATGTCATCTTTTCTTCCGATCGTCCAAGCTCGTCCGATCTCGATCAATTATCTCGAACCGAACACACGTTCGATCATTGTTGATAATGTTCTGGGTGTCGCCAACCAGTTCGGCGACTCCCATCGCCCCGTGCCCCAGCCCGACCCACCGACGCGAGGAGGTTCACCGTGGATCTCGTTTCGACAGCGAACACGATCGCCGGCTTCCACCTGCCGACCTCCGATCGCGACTCGGTCTGCCACGTGCTCGGTCTCGTCACCCGTCTCGTCCGCATGGCCCATGCGATCGAGATCGACTGCAATCTTCGGCTCGAAGCGCTGAGCGACGCCGACGTGACCATCAACCCCGAACACGTCAACGCTGCGGCCACCGGCCGTTCGCTCCGAGCGGCCACCCGATCGGTCGCCCGGGCCAGAAACACGCTGACGCTCCCCCACCTCCGCTCACGGGTGGCAGCCGGCGACATCTCGGTCGAGCATCTCGATGCGTTCGCCACCGCTGTGCGCTCGTTGGCGCCCGCTCTACGCACCGCGCTGATCGAACACGAGGGGCAGTTCGGGCTGATCGCCACCGGCACCACACTCGAGGAGTTCCGGTCTCGGCTCGACGCCGAGGTCCGCCGCATCGAAGGCGACGACGGCGTGGGCCGACTCGACCGCCAGCGGCGACACATCGGTGCCCGCACCTGGACGGGCCGGGATGGCATGTGGAACGTGCACGGCCGCTTCGATGCGGAACGTGCGGTCGCGCTGATCGAAGCCATGCGTCGTGCGACGGAGGCTCACTTCCATGCGGAACACCCGCCCGAAGCGCCCGCCGATCCCCTCATGCGCCATGAGTTCTTCCAGGCGCTCGGTCTCGCCGATCTCATGCTCGGTCGCTCCAGCGGCAGCGGTCGTCCCGAGTTCATCGTCGCGATCGACGAGCAGACACTGCGCCACGGCCGACACCCGCACAGCCGGATCGATTGCGGCCGCGGCATCCACGTGCCGATCGAGACCCTGCAGGCGATCGCAGGGCGGGCTCGGTTCGTGCCGGTGGTCGTCAACAGGTTCGGTGTGGTGATCCGCCAAGGTCGGCCGGTGCCCACGTTCGAACAACTGCGCGACTCGCTCGTCGATCCGGTGTCACTCGATCACGCCCGCACTCGACGGCATGCATCCCGGGACCAGCGTCGCGCCCTGCGTGCCATGTACCGCGCGTGCGCGATCCCCGGCTGCGATCGACACATTTCCACCTGCGAACCGCACCACGTCCAGTTCTGGGAGCATCACGGACCCACCGATCTGGCAAACCTGCTCCCACTGTGCAAGCACCACCACGATCGACTCCACGCCGAATCATGGGACGTCGAACTGGCTGTCGATCGATCACTGATCGTGCGTCGCAACGCGAGCGTGATCATGAGCACCGGTCCACCCAGCGAACAGTGGGCCTGAACGGCCCAGCTCAGGGTGCGCAGTCCCCGACCACGATGGCGGGACCGGAGGCCGCAACCGAACATGCGGACGCACCCGCTCCTTGACAACCGAATCCGGCCGGGCACTCCGTCAATCGTCGAGCTTGAGGGCGGAGATGAACACGTCGCCGGGCACCTCCACGCGCCCGATCGACTTCATCTTCTTCTTGCCCTCTTTCTGCTTCTCGAGCAGCTTGCGCTTGCGCGTGATATCGCCGCCGTAGCACTTGGCCAGCACGTCCTTGCGCTTGGCCTTCACCGTCTCGCGAGCGATCACCTTGCCGCCGATGGCGGCCTGGATCGGCACGTCGAACATCTGCCGTGGGATCAGTTCCTTCAGCTTCTCGCACATCCGACTGCCGTAGGCGAACGCCTTGTCGCGGTGCACGATGGTGCTGAAGGCGTCGGCCGGGATCGCGTTGAGCAGCAGATCGACCTTCACCAGGTTGCTGCGCTCGTAGCCACTCAGCTCGTAGTCGAGTGAGGCATAGCCCTGCGTGCGGCTCTTCATCTGGTCGAAGAAGTCGACCACCACCTCGGCCAGCGGGATCTTGTAGTGCAGCTCCACCCGCTCGGGCGACAGGTACTCGAGCTTCACCATGTCGCCGCGGCGGGTCTGGCACAGGTCCATCAAGGTGCCGGTGTACTCCTTGGGAGTGATGATGCTCACCCGGAAGTAAGGCTCTTCGATGTAGTCGATGCTCTGCGGCTGGGGAAGGTCGGCCGGGTTGTCGACCAGCTCGATGTCGCCGTTGGTCTTGTGTACCCGGTACTCGACGCTCGGCGCGGTGGCGATGAGGGCCAAGTTGAACTCTCGTTCCAGCCGTTCTTTCACGATCTCCATGTGCAAAAGCCCCAGGAAGCCGCAGCGGAACCCGAATCCGAGCGCTCCCGACGACTCGGGCTCGTAGGTCACCGAGGCATCGTTGAGCTTCAGCTTCTGCAGACTCTCGCGCAGGTTCTCGAAGTCGTCGCCGTCGATCGGATACAGGCCGCAGAACACCATCGGCTTCGGATCGCGATAGCCGGGGAGCGCCTCGCTCGAACCGTGGTTGGCGGTGGTGACGGTCTCGCCCGAACGAGCCTCGGCCACGTCCTTGATGCCGGCGATCAGATAGCCCACCTCGCCCGGGCCCAGCTCGTCGAGCGGCGTCGGCACCGGACGGCGGGCACCGATCTCGATGATCTCGTGCAAGGCGCCGGTCTGCATGAACTTCAACTTGCTGCCGTTGTTCATCCGACCGTTCATCACCCGCACCGAGCTGACCACGCCGCGGTACTGATCGAACTGGCTGTCGAAGATCAGCGCTTGCAACGGCGCATCAATGTCGCCCTTCGGTGGTGGGATGCGCTCGCACACGGCATCGAGCAGCTCGTCCACACCGACACCGGTCTTGGCCGAGATGCGCAGGATCTGATCGGCCGGGATGCCCAGGACCTGCTCGATCTCCGCCGCGTAGCGGTCGGGGTCTGCGGCCGGCAGGTCGATCTTGTTCAACACCGCCACGATCTCGAGATCGTTCTCGAGCGCCAGGTAGCAGTTGGCCAGCGTCTGGGCCTCGATGCCCTGTGCGGCGTCCACCACCAGCACCACGCCCTCGCACGCCGCGAGCGAGCGGCTCACCTCGTACCCGAAGTCGACATGACCAGGGGTGTCGATCAGGTGGAGGGTGTGTCCCTTCCAGGCCACGCGCACGTTCTGAGCCTTGATGGTGATGCCGCGTTCGCGCTCGAGGTCCATCGAGTCGAGGTACTGGCTGCGCATCTCGCGGGCATCGACGGCACCGGTGACCTCCAGGATCCGGTCCGACAACGTGGACTTGCCGTGATCGATGTGCGCGATGATCGAGAAGTTGCGGATCTTGGCGATGTCCATGGGCCTGGGTGGGTCCGTCCGAGAGGCTGATCCGGGCGCTGGATAGCGCTCAACGGGGTGTGCTGACTCTACCGGTCGCTGGTATCATCCAGGGCTGCTTTGCGTACGCGCGGCGACCGATCGAGGAGATACCCGAACCACCATGGCAAACATCAAGAGCCAGAAGAAGCGCATTCTCACCAACGCGAAGGCGGCGGAGCGCAACAAGGCGATCAAGAGCGAGCTCAAGACGCGTGCCAAGAACGCGGTCAAGTCCGCCGGCGCCGACGACAGCGACGAAACCCTCCGCCTCGCGGTGAAGCGCCTCGATATGGCCGCTGCCAAGGGTGTCATCCACAAGAACCAGGCCGCTCGCCGCAAGAGCCGCCTGATGAAGAAGATCAACGCCGCCGGCTGAACCTGGCGTCGCACCCCTGCCGAGCCCGGGTCCGCCCGGGCTCGTGTCGTTTTCAGCGCCGGCCGGTGCCCACCAACTTCGACAGGCGAGCCACCAGCACCTCAATCCCGAGCGACTCGGGCCATTCCTTCGCCCCACGCAGATCGAGATCGGCCTGGGCCAGCAATGCGATCGCCCGGGTGACGCCACTGCCGCTGAGCTTTCGATACTGGTCGAGCGCCTTGCGGGCAGGAAAGCCAGGCTTGATGCCCAGCACGGCGGCAGCCGAGCCCTCGTCGCGGGCGTTGGCACCGTCGAGTTTGAGCAGCTTCGTGTAGTGCCCGTGCAGGATGGCCATCACCTGCAACGGATGGCGCCCACCGGAGATGGTCATCCGTTGGAGGAGCTCGAGCGAGCGGGTGGTGTCGCCTCGATCGATCGCATCCGTGAGATCCCACGGCGGAACACCGCCGGCTTCACCCAAGAACGGCCGCACGTCGTCGGCGTGCAGTCGCGCCGAGGTGCCGTACGTGCTCACCAGGGTCTCGATCACACCCTGGAGCCGTCCGGCCTCTTCGCCCATCCACGCGTTGATCGAATTCATCGCCGGTCCGTCCAGACGCAGCCCCGCCGCAGCGAACTGTTGCTCGACCCATGCACCGCGATCCTTCGCCCGGGTCGGAGCCGCCGTCTCGCTCACCTGTGCTCCGGCGCCCTTGATCGCGTCGCTCAGCGACTTCGCGATACGGCCGCCGCCGGCCACCAGCACCAGGTGCGTCGACGGCAACGGATCAGCCAGGTACGCCACCAAAGGCGCGACCTCGTCTGCCGTGAACCGACCGATCTCGCGGGCGATCACCACTCGATGCTCGGTGAGGAACGGCGGGGTCTGCGCCGAGTCGACCACCGATCGCATCTCGTAGTCGGCGGCGTCGAACTCGTCGACCATCAGCGAGCGGTCACCGTCGCCGACCAGACGGTGCACCAACTCGGTCACCCCTGACAGCACGAGCGATTCGTCGTCGCCGGAGATGAGATGGACGGTCATGGGTTCCCCATCATGGCGCCCCGATCGGCCCGCCACCACCACAGGGCCGCCGCCACCTGGGCCAGCCATGCCGCGACCGCCCATCGGCCCACGGGCATCGCCCACTCGGCCAACTGCGCCACGGTGGCGACCCACCTCGTGCCCACCATCGACGGCGCCATCACCGGCACGACGCACCAGGACGGCAGCATCGAGGCCATCAGCGCGGTCGGGATGCCGACCAGCATGACGAAGCCGGCAATCGGCACGGCGAGCAGGTTGGTGATGATGCCCAGCGCGGGCATGCGCTCGAACACGAGCAGGCTGGGCAGCGCCACGCCCAGTTGCGCACCCACGGTCGACGACACCGGCACGGCGAGCCACGCCGGCCCCCGCCAGCGGGCGGCGAGCCACGGCCCCACCACCGACACGCCGGCCGTGGCGCCGCACGACAACCAGAACCCCACCGACCACACCAGGAGTGGGTCGACGAGCACGAGCGCGGTCACCGCGAGCGCCAGGATGCGCGGCACCGAACGCTCACGGCCGAGCGCGTACGCCAGCGCCCCGATCGCCGCCATCGTGCCGGCCCGCACCACCGACGGTTCCACACGGGTCAGCACGACGAACCAGGCGATCAGTGCCCAGGTGACTCCGAGCCGCCACCACGGTCGCAGTCGTTTCAGCAACACCCCAGCCATCGCGAGGACGTAGCTGACGTTCTGCCCCGACACGGCGGTCAGATGCGACAACCCGACGGCTCGGAAGCGGTCGATCACATCTCGCGACTGACGCACGTCGTCGCCCACCACCAAGCCGGTGAACAGGGCCGCGTCATCGGCGGCCATCGACGCCTCGGCCGATTCGCGCAGACGGCTACGCAGCCGATTGCTCGCCAGCGCGATCGGTGCGCCAACACCGACAGCCCCCACCTCGGCCAC
>JAYUSX010000367.1:0-3427 GCA_043755475.1 Actinomycetota bacterium | reverse complement strand
TGTGGCCCAGGTGGCGCCGAGTTGCGTGCCGTAGCTCCAGCCGAAGTAGCTGACGGTGTCCTCGCCCAGGGCTTGGCGAACGAGGTCGAAGTCGCGTGCGGTGTCGACCGTGGTGAGGTGTTGCAGCAACTCGCCCGAACGCTCCACACATCCCGCCGCGAACTCGGCGGTCACCTCGCGCAACGCATCGTCTTCGCGTGCGGTGTCGGGCCCGGTCTCGACACCGAAGTACGGGTCGTAGTCGTCGACGCAGTCGACCCCTGGCACGGACAGGCCCGTGCCTCGCGGGTCGATCCCGATGATGTCGAACGAGTCGAGCAGCGGTTGGTCGTAGATGAACTCCGCTTGCGCCGCCAGGTCGGAGGCGCCGTAGCCCGGACCGCCGGGGTTGACGAACAAGACGCCGATGCGGGCGGTGGGGTCGGCGGCGCGATGGCGCACCATGTACAGCTCGATCTGCGCACCGTCGGGATCGTCGTGGTCGAGCGGTACCGAGACCCGTGCTTCATCGACGCCGGCCTCGAGTTCTGACCAGTCGACCGTGCCCTCCCGAGCCGTCGACGCAGCCGTGGTGGCGGGGGCCTCGTCCGGGGATGCGCCGGTGGTCGTCTCGGGGGGCGACGTCTCGGGAGCGGCCGGGGTCGTCGCGGGTGCAGCACTCGTCGGGGCGGCCTCCGTGGTGACGGCGGCACTCGAGCCGGTCGACGGCACCGCCAGCGACTCCGAACATCCTGCTCCGACCAGCAGGGCTGCGGCGGCGGCGATGGCTCGTGTCGAGCGGTGGACCGCGTGGGTGCGGGCGGTCGCGGCGGCGCTGACGGAGGCGGTTCGGGCTCGATGCACCGTCGAACAGTACGCAATGCATGTCGGGGTGGTGCGGACGGTTCCTAAGCTGATGGCGACATGCCCGCCGCTCAGCCTCCGATTCGCACGGCCCCTCCGGCTGACGCGCCCACGAGCTTCTCGCCCGACGTCCTCGCAGCTCGCGACAGGCTGACGGCGATGCTCACGGTCGATGATCCGACCGAGCTGTTGTGGGTCGCGCAAGAGGACGGGTTCTTCGAGATGTGGGTGCCCGAGATCTGCGCACTCGCGATGGAACAGGACCCGGTGCATCGTCACAAGGACGTGCTCACCCATACCTTCATCGTCACCTCCAACACCTCGCCGGGCGTGCTGGTGCGCATGGCGGCGCTCTTCCACGACGTGGGCAAGAGCCGCACACGTCGCTACGTCCGCGGGAAGGTGACCTTTCACCATCACGAGGCCGTCGGAGCACGGATGACCCGTGAACGGCTCATCTCGCTCGGCGTCGAGCCGGCGATGGTGGAAGACGTGTGCCGGCTGGTGGAGTTGAGCGGCCGCTTCCACGGGTACCAGCACGGCTGGGAGGACTCGGCAGTGCGTCGCTACGCGCGCGACGCCGGCCCACTCCTCGGCGATCTGAATGAACTGGTGCGATGCGACTGCACGACTCGCCATCCCGAGAAGGTGCGAGGCCTCCAACGCCGCATGGACGAGCTCGAGGGTCGCATCCGTCTGTTGGCCATCGACGAGGCCCGTAAGGCCGAGCGTCCCGAGCTCGACGGCGCGGAGATCATGGCGCTGCTCGGCATCGGACCGGGCCGCGAGGTCGGCGAGGCGCGGTCGATGCTGCTCGAGCACGCTCGCACTCACGGCGCGCTCGAGCACGACCAGGCGGTGGCCCTGTTGCACACCTGGTTCGCCGCACGTCGCACGTCCTGAGCGGTCGGTTCACCCGTCCAGAGCGCGGGCCGACACGGCCCGGCTGAACCGGCGGGCGAGCGCGGAGCCGAGCGCCCACGCCGCCACACCAACAATCAGCGTGGCGACCAGCGCGACGCCGGGAGAGAACCACACCATCATCTGTGGCCACACGTGCCAATGCAGCAAGAAGATCGTGAGCGAGGCAGCCGCCAACCAGCCGATCGGGCGGATGAGCACACTCGGCACCGGCACCTGAGAGAACCAGACGAGCGCGAGCATGGCGACGATGATCACGCGTTCCCGGTCGACGTCGCCGAAGAACCCCGGCACCGCAACGAGGATCGTCGCTGTGACGATGAGCCGATGCCGGGTGGTGACGGCTCGCGCTGCCATCCACCCGATCGCGATGCACCACCCCACGGTGTGGGTGCGGAAGGCAGCGTTGTATGGATCGCCCACCTGCACGAGCTCGAACCGGAACACCAACATGATCGCTGCGAACGCGCTCGCCGTTGCGAACGGGTGTCGGCGCTCGAGCCTCCGCACGGGGCCGATCGACGTGAGGACCGCGAGGACGATCATCATCTGGACCAGCACTTCGAAGTACCAGTAGTTCCATCGACCGTCGCGCCGCCAGGGCGAACCCGTGTAGTTGTTGACCAGGAACGCCGAACCGAGGCTGTACCCGCCGACCACCGCCATGTTGAAGGCGACCCATGCCGAGGTCGGGATCGCGATGCGCGCGATCGACCTGATCCAGGCGCTCGCGCCTCGGCGGGCTGCCTCGCCGGCAAGCCGGAACCGGGCGAGGTTGAAGCCTGCAACGGCGAGGAGCGCGTGTGCCCCGCCGCGCACCCAGAACACACCCATGTGGGTGCCGACGATCAGGACGATCGCGACAGCGCGGAGCAGCACCCCGGTCTCGACGTAGCGGACGAGTCGACTCGGTCGCTCGGTCTCCGTCGCGCCGTGCGGCGGAACGAGGTGTTGCAACTCGTCGACGCTGCGAAGGTGCCAGCCGTGCGGGAGCCGCCCGAGCAAGGCCTCGAGCGCGATCGACACCTCGACGTACGACAACGAGTCGCCGCCCAACGACACGAAGGTGTCGTCGCCGCGTACCGGCAGATGCTCGAACGCGCGCGAACGACCGATCAGCCGTGCGTAGAGGCCCGCCACACTGCCGGCATCGCTGCCGACGGCGGTCGCCCCCGGCACCGTCGCGCGTACCGCCTCGAGCAGGCCGGCGAGATCGGGTTTGCCGTTCGGCAGGCGCTCGACGTCGCCCGGGGGCACGACGTACAGACATCTCTCCGGGATGCCTCCCTCACGTGCCACGGCGTGAACGATGCGTGCTGCATGAGCCACGAGGGTGGCGGCTCCCGGATCAGGAGTCGGTGGATCCGATCGCGGCGCGACGACGATCACGTGGTCATCGCCGGCCACGATGGACGGGAGGCCCGCGGCACGCAGCCGATGCTCGAAACCGTCGAGATCGACCCGCACTCCGAACGGCTTCACGAACCTGCTCACGCGGCCGACGATCTCGAGCAAGCCCTCGCTGTCGAACCTGCCGATGTCTCCGGTGTGCAGTTCGTCGATCGTGCGTCCGAGCGCCAGATCGGCCGGTGTCTCGGCGTAGCCGAGCATCACGTTGGGCCCGCGGTACACGATCTCGCCGACCACCTCCCGACCGGTCGTC
>JAYUSX010000366.1:0-3436 GCA_043755475.1 Actinomycetota bacterium | reverse complement strand
TCGGCGGCGGCCCCGGCGGCATGGTTCGCTGCATCGACTTCGACGCGCCGTTCAACTTCTCGGCCACGGTGAACCTCGGCGCCGCCCACGCCCGCGGCGAACATCTGTTGTTGCTAAACGACGACACGGAGGTGAAGGGCGTCGGTTGGCTGGATCGGATGGTCGCCGCGCTCGCGACGCCCGACGTCGGGGCCGTCGGGGCCGTCGGGGCACGGCTGCTGTTCGAAGACGGCACGTTGCAACACGCCGGTCACACGTATCGCACGTCGCTCGATCATGTGGGCTTCGGCCTGCCGGGCGACAGCGCGGGTCGCACCGGCATCCTGCGGCAACGTCGCCGCGTCGTCGGCGTGACCGCGGCCTGCATGCTCACGCCGATGCGCGTGTTCGACCTCGTCGGAGGGTTCTGCACCGCCTTTCCCGGCAACTACAACGACGTCGACTACTGCATGAAGGTGCGAGCCTCGGGGCACGCGATCGTCTACGAGCCCGATGCCGTGCTGTGGCACTTCGAGTCGAAGTCGCGAGTGACCGGTATCCGACCCGACGAGGTGGAGCTGATCCAACGACGGTGGCTGAGCGCACTGATCGACGATCCGTTCACGCCCGTGTCGCCCTGACGTATGCGGCGAGCCGCCACGGGTCAGAGCTCGATCGCCACCTGCTCGTCGAAGCGCGCGTAGGGCGTCCACAGCGTGCGGCAACCGCGGTCAAGGAGCGCCTGTGACAGCGCGCGCCCCGCGGCGTGCCAACCTCCACCGGCCAGGTGGCGCGCCTCTCGCCAGGCGGCCGAGCTGACCGCTGCGGCTGCGAGGCTCACGTGGGTGCACTCTCGCTCGATGAGCAGATCGTTGCCCGAGGTGGTCTGGCCGACAGGTAGACCCTCCAACTCGTACCACCGGTAGTTCGGCACGTCCCACCCGGCGTGGCGCACTCGATCATCGCGGTCGGCGATGAGCGAGCCGACGACCCCTGCGCCGGGGGAGAGGGCGAGGCCGGTGAGCGCGCCCAACCAATCGGGCGTCACATCGGTGCGCGGCACCATGCCCGGCGCCACGCTCACCATGACGTCGGCGGGGTGCAACAGCAGCGCCCGGTCCAGTGCCGTGGCCAGGTGCCAGTCACCGTCCACCGGCACGAGATCCCAGGTCGGTGGCAGCACGCCATCGAGGAGGTCGACGAGCTCTGCGGGGGCCGAGGCGGGGTGGGCGACCACCAGGCGCACGTTCGGTCGGTCGGTGGTGAGCGCGCGCACCGTCGCTTCCACCGCCGAGCGATACGGCCGGATCGCCGCACCCTCGAAACGCGTGGCCACGATCACGGTCACCGTCGCATCGTCGATCGCCCGGCGCACCAACCGGTAACAGCCCGCCACCGGGCCGTGCACCACCTCGGCATCGAGCCCCAGACGGTCGACCTGCTCCTGCACGGCCCGCCGCCCGTTGTGCACCGCGTTCGACAACGTGCCCGATGCGCGCGACACCGATGTGGCGATGTTCCGCCAGTGGTACGTGAGCACGGGCAGATGAACGATGCGGCGGCCGCCGGCAGTGATCCGTTCCGTGGCCCGCAGGATCAGGTCGTGGTCCTGCGACCCGTCGAAACTGGTTCGGAACCCTCCGATGTCGGTGACCACCGAGCGGCGCAACACCGACAGGTGACACGTGTACATCGACGCCCTGAATCGTTCGGGCGACCAGTCGGGCTTCAGGAAGTGCGCCGACTCCCGACCGTCGGCGAGGGTGTGCGCCTCGTCGGTGTACAGATAGTCGATGTCGGCTCCGGCCGGATCGTCGAGCGCCGCCATCACCGTCGCGAGCCCGGACGGAACGATCGCGTCGTCGTGATCGAGCAGCGCGACGAACTCACCCGAGGCCATCGCCAACGCATCGTTGGTCGCGGCCACGATTCCACCGTTCACCGCACGCCGATGCACCTTGATGCGCGCATCGCTCGCCGCGGCCTGCGCGAGCGCGTCGATCACCTCGGGACGAGTCGAGCAGTCGTCGACGAGGCACCACTCCCACTCGCCGAACGACTGCGAGACGACCGACTGGACGCAGGCGAGGAACGCTCCGAGCGGAGGGTCGTAGACGGGGGTGATGATCGAGACGCGAGGCGGGATGACTCGGGAATCTACTCAGGGCGACGGGCTCACGGGGCGGAGCCCCGTTGGTTGGTACCGTACGCGGGTGAACGCGGCGACCTTCCTCGGCCCCTGCCGTGTGTACGTGAGCGAGTACGGCAACGTGTTCATGCGTGAGATCGCCGATCACCTGGTCGAGGCGCTCGCGATGACCGGCCGGTCGGCCGAGGTGGTCACGGATCGACTGCCCGAGCGGCTCGGGCCCGACGACGACCCGCTGCAGCAGCTCGTGGTGGCGCCGCACGAGTTCTTCGTGCTGTTCCCCGCCGGCGAGATCGACCGATCGCTCTCTGCCGAGCATGCGGTCTGCATCAACACCGAACAGCAAGGCACGCCGTTCTTCGACCTCGCGATGCAGTACGCCCGTCGAGGTCGAGTGGTGCTCGACATCAACACCCATTCGTTGGCCGCGATTCGACGAATGGGCCTGGCTGCCGTGCACCTGCCGCTCGGGTACGTTCCGTCGATCGACCGCTGGAACGACGATCGTGACCGCACTCGTTCGATCGACATCGGATTCCTCGGGGGGCGGACCCCTCGGCGCGAGCAGTTCATCGCCGGCGCGGCGGGGCAGCTCTGGGAGTGGCGTACCGATCTCCGCTTCTTCAGCTGGCACCGCCCGGCGCGTGCCGGGCACACCACGTTCTCGAGCGGCGACCAGAAGTACGAACGTCTTGCCGACACCCGAATCCTGCTCAACGTGCACCGCGACACCGAGCCGTACTTCGAGTGGGCCCGCGTGGTCGAAGCCGTCGCCAACGGGTGCGTGGTCGCCACCGAGACCTCCGAGGGAATCGACCCGTTCCGCGCCGGCGAGCACCTGCTGATGTCGTCGCTCGGCGACCTCGCCGAGCAGGCGGTGGCGCTGGCCTTCGACGAGCCACGCCGCCGGCGCATGGCCGACGAGGCGTACTCGACGCTCACCGCCCGGCTCCATCAGCGCGATCTGGTGGAGCGGGCGTTCGTCGCCGCGCACGACGCGATCGTCGATCTCCGCGCTGACCGACCGGGAGCCCGCCTGCCCGCGGTAGCCCGCGCCGCCGCACAGCGGCACGTGCCGTCACGCCGTCACTCGCGCACGCTGCCAGGCCCGGTGCACCCGACAGCCGATCGGCAGATGCTCGACAAGACGGTGCGCGATCTGAAGCGGGCCTTCCTCGGCCAGATGCAGACCATCCGCTCGATCGAGCGGTCGCTCGCCGCGTTACGCCACGGCCACCCGGACCACCTGGAGGTCACGGTCACGCCGTCGGTGGCCACCTGCGAACCGTCGGTGTCGGTGGTGATCCC
>JAYUSX010000365.1:0-8616 GCA_043755475.1 Actinomycetota bacterium | reverse complement strand
GCGATCGCGATCGCCAATCGACCCTTGGTGACGACGTACAGCGCGTCCGCCTCGTCACCTTCCTTGAACAACACGTCGCCACGGACCAGCTGCCGCTCGGTGGCCGCAGCGGAGATCGTGGCGATCACCTCAGGTGACGCGCCGGCAAAGAATTCGGTCGACGCAAGGAGTTCCTCGTGAGACATGCGCTGATCACCGTACTACCCTCGCTCGTCGTGACCAGCCCTGAGCCGCCAAACATCGCGGACGTGGGCGCTCGCACGGGTGCGGACCCGGGATCGGACGCCGGATCCCATGCTGCGTCCGATGCTGTGTCCCGTGCTCAGGATGGCCGCGTGGTGTGGTGCATCGTCGTCGCAGGGGGCTCGGGCACCCGTTTCGGGCGACCGAAGCAGTACGAAGACCTCGGCGGGTCACGGGTGCTCGATCGCTCGGTCGCAGTCGCCGACGAGGTCTGCGACGGTGTGGTCGTCGTGGTGCCCGAGGCCGACGTTGCCGCCGAGGCGCAGAGGTTCGCCCATGTCGTCGCCGGCGGCGCGTCGAGAAGTGATTCGGTGCGCGCCGGGTTGGCGTGCGTTCCTCCCGATGCAACCGTCGTGTGCGTCCACGACGCAGCGCGCCCCTTCGCAACGCCGCAGCTCTATGGTCGGGTGACCGATGCCGTTCTCTCCGGCGCCGACGGCGCGGTCCCGGGCCTTGCGGTCACCGACACGATCAAGGTGATCGGGATCGACTCCGTGGTGATCGACACACCCGGGCGAGACACCCTGCGTGCCGTCCAGACCCCCCAGGCCTTTCGAGCCGATGTCTTGCGCCGTGCTCATGCAGCGGGCAAGCAGGGCACCGACGACGCCACGCTCGTCGAGCACCTCGGCGGACGCGTCGTCGTGGTGGACGGAGAGATCGACAATCGGAAGATCACCCTGCCGGACGACCTCGACTGGGCGCGGGCGAAGGTTCGCCAGACGACAGGGGCCACACGGTGAAGATGCGGGTCGGACAAGGATTCGACATTCACCGGTTCAGCGACGACCCTGCACGACGCCTGGTGCTGGGTGGCGTGCACTTCGAGGGCGAGCGCGGTCTCGTGGGCCACAGCGATGCCGATGTCGCCGCTCATGCGGTCGCCGACGCCCTGTTGGGCGCCGCAGGACTGGGGGACATCGGTGAGCACTTCCCCGACAGCGACCCGAGATGGGAAGGCGTCGACTCGCTGGTGATCGTCCGTCACGTCGCCGCACTGGTTCGCGAACAGGGTTGGACGATCGGCAATGTCGACTGCGCCATCGTCTGCGAGGCGCCCAAACTCGCGCCGCGCAAAGCCGAGATGCAGCGATTGCTGAGCGATGCTGCCGGGGCACCGGTGACCGTCAAGGGGCGAAGAGCCGAAGGACTCGGCACACTGGGACGCCGTGAAGGCATCGCCGGCTGGGCGGTGGCTGTGATCCACGCCGATTGAGGCCTCGCGCGAGAGGCGGTCGACCGGCGCCGAGTTCGAGGAGCGACCGTGAAACCAACGTCTGCCAAGGGCAGTAGTACCAAGCAAGGTGGCAAGGGCAAGGGTGGCAAGGCCAAGGCTGCGGCCACAGCGCGCTCCGCCTCAGCCGGCCGTGCCGCCACAGGTCGTCCTGCTGCCGCGGGCTCGCGTTCGGGTGGAAGCCGACCTGGTGCGGTTGGCGGTGTCGGCGGCGGCGGCGGTGGCAGCAGCGGCAGCGGCGGCACGTCCAGCCGCTCGAAGGCTGGGGCGAAAGGTGGGGCCCGGGGCGCCTCTGCGAAGTTCAGCTCGCGAGGTGCCGGACGCACGGGCAAGGTGTCGCCCACAGGCGCTCCGCCGCGCAAGCCGGAGAAGACCTTGGGAGGCGAGCAGATCGAAGGCCGCCAGGCGGTGCGCGAGCTGCTCCTCGCAGGCAACCGGCGCGTGCGCGAGATCTGGGTGGCCGGCGATCTCGACGACAACGACACCGTGCAGGATATCCTCGAGATCGCAACCCACGAGCGGGTGCCTGTTCAGTACGTGGCGCGCAAACGTCTCGAAGCCGCTGCCCGCAGTGAGGCGCCGCAGGGCATCATCGCCTATGCGAACGGCGTGCCCGAGGCCGAACTCGCCGACTTCGTGCGTCGCGTGCCGGGCCGTCCCGCTCCGTTCCTCGTCGCCGTCGACGGCGTCACCGATCCGGGAAACCTCGGCGCACTGCTGCGGTGTTGTGACGGCGCGGGTGTGCAGGGCGTGATCCTGCCGCGACACCGTGCGGTGCACGTCACGCCAACGGTGGCCAAGGCTGCGGCCGGCGCGGTCGAGTACGTGCCGATGGCGATGGTGGCCGGCTTGCCGTCGGCTCTCACGACGATCAAGGAGCAGGGCATCTGGGTGGTCGGCCTCGACGACGAAGCCGACAAGGACCTGTTCGCCATCGGCGATCTCGCCACCGACGGCATCTGTCTGGTGATGGGCGCCGAGGGCGCCGGCCTCTCGCGCCTGGTTCGTGAACGGTGCGACATGATCGTGAGCATCCCGATGCTCGGCCGTCTGTCGTCGCTCAACGTGTCGGCCGCCGCGGCATTGGCCACATACGAAGTCACCCGAGCCCGCCGAGCCAAGCGCTGACCAACCCAACCCCCGCGATGAGAGATGAGCGCCCCAGGGCCACTCATCTCTCATCGCGGTTGTGGGGTGGGTTTGGTTTCGTGAGCCGGACCTAGACTCGGGCCCGCGACTCGGGCGAGTTGTCGAGTTCTGCGACCAGGTGCGTCGAACTGCGCCGAACGTTCGCCGAGGGTCACGCCGGGTTAGCTCAGTTGGCAGAGCACCGCACTTGTAATGCGGTTGTCGTGGGTTCGATTCCCACACCCGGCTCCGCTCCGCGAGTTGCTGGTGTGGCGCTACGGCACCCGAACCAGTTCGCGCACCCTGGCCAGCAAGACGTCGAGGGCCGGCTCGTTCATGCCGCCCTGGGGGAAGATCACGTCGGCGTGGCGCTTGCTCGGTTCGATGAACTGCTCGTGGCTGGGCCGAACGGTTGCCAGATACTGGGCCACGATGCTCTCGGGCGTGCGTGCACGCTCCACGACATCGCGCTGCAGCCGCCGGATGAGTCGAAGGTCGGCGTCGGTGTCGACGTACACCTTGAGGTCGAATCGCTCGCGCAACCGTGGCTCGTAGAGCACCAAAATGCCTTCCACCACCACGATGTTCGCCGGTGGCACCATGCGCACCTCGCCGCTGCGCGTGTGCTGCGTGTAGTCGTAGATGGGCACGGGCACGGTGGCGCCGTTGGCCAGCGCGGCGATGTGATCGTTCAGCAGTTGCCAGTCGAAGGCATCTGGATGGTCGTAGTTGGCGAGCGCCCGTTCAGCGACCGGCTGGTCGTCGCGGCTCACGTAGTACGAGTCGAGCTTGATCAGCGCGAGATGTGCTTCGCCGGCGAGCTCGGCGAGGCGTTCGCTCACGGTGGTCTTGCCCGAACAGGTGCCACCGGCCACGCCGATCAGGAACGGTCGGTCGAAGGGGCGGTCCACGGCGCTCACGTCGGAGCACGATACCCAGGCACGCTCCTCGTCTCGCTCGGAAACGCAGCATCGGTGGTGGTGCTCGTTCGAGGCCCGAGGGTGTCGCGACCTGGTCCAGCGAGCACGTCACGTCGTGCGGATCGACGGGGGTGCTTGTATCCAGGGGTGCGTCGCGGCAAGGCTGTGCGTCGTGACCACCGAAATCGACCCTTCTGCTACGACCGCGCCCGATCTCACGGAGCGTCAGATCGCGATCGTCGAGTTCGAGGGCAGCTGGTGGATGCGTGACGAGGCTCGTGACCTGGCCATCCGCGCGCGTTTCGCGTGCTCGGCTGAGGACTACTATCAGGAACTCAATCAGCTGCTCGATCATCCGGGCGCGCTGGCGGTCGATCCTCTCGTCGTGCGTCGCTTGCGTCGCCAGCGTGAGCGTCGCCGCCGTGCACGCCTCGACGGTCCGAGCCGCACGGGCGAACATGGAGGCTTCCACGCATGAGCAGTGACCAGCCACGCCGGGCTCGAGACAGCGCCGGTTCCGCCGGGTCGCCGATGGGATCGACTGCGGCGATCGTGGTCGCCGTGGTCGCTGTCGTCGCCGGGTTCTTGATCCTGCGTCAGATCCGTAACGACGACGGTGGGACCCAGAGCGTCCCGGATGCAGTCCAGACCACGGTGCCGCTCGAAACCACGCCCAGCTCGTCGATCATCACCACGCCGACATTGCCTCTGGTCACCAGCACCACTCAGTTCGTTCCCACCGTCGACGGCGCCATCGTCGTCGTGGCGAACGCATCGACCGTGAACGGCGCCGCGGGCGTGCTCACGACGGCGCTCCAGGGCAAGAACTTCTCGACGACGAAAGCGACCAACGCGACGGTGAAGCAGGAAGCGACGACGATCCTGTACGACCCCACCAACTCCGGTGCGCTCGCCGTGGCGCAGTCGCTTGCCGTGATCCTCGGTAACCCCGTCGTGCAGGAGGTGCCCTCACCGGCGCCGATCGAAGGTGGCGTGTTGCTCGATGGTGCAACGGTGATCGTGATGCTCGGTTCGGACAAGGCGAACAAGACGCTCGACCAGATGGGCGCGCCGCCCACCACCGTTGTCGGCGGCGCCACGACCGTCGTGCCTGCCGTCGGCGGCGAGACCACGACGTCAGGCTGACGTCGCCCAGTCAGATAGCCCAGTCAGATAGCCCATTCAGGTGGCCCAGTCAGGTGGCCCAGCCTGATCGCCGGGTCAGAGGCCGGGATCAGGATTCGGTGATCCTCGACGTCCTGGTGACGCCACGGTCATCTCGCGGATGAGGTCGACCGCCGCGTGCTCGATGCACCAGAGCGGCTCGGCCATCGCTCGCTCCAGTCCGAAGCGTGCGACGAGCGACACGAACGGGAGCCGATCGGCCACGTCGTCATCGGCATCGCCCACGACGGCACCGACCGGCACGCCGAGCGAATCGCACATCGCCTGCACCCCGCCGACCACCTTGCCCTCGAAGCTCTGTGCGTCCATGTGGCCCTCACCGGTGATGACCAGATCGGCACCGGTCAGCGTGTCGTGCAGGTCGATCTCGTCGGCGACGAGATCGAAGCCGGGGACGAGCCGGCCGCCCAGCGCGGCGAGCGCTCCTGCCAGTCCACCGGCGGCGCCGGCGCCGTCGATGTCGGTCACGTCGACTCCGAACTCTTCGCGATACACCTGCACCAGTCGATCGAGCCGGCCGCTCAGCATGCGAACCTGAGCGGGGGATGCGCCCTTCTGGGGCCCGAACACCGGTGCGGCATCGACGAACCGGGTGGTCACGTCGCATGCGACCAACAACTTCACGCCACGCAGCCGTTGCGGTGCATGGATGGCGCGCAACGCGCCCAGCCCGCCGTCGGTGGTGGCCGAGCCACCGAGACACACGATGATCTTCTTCGCTCCGGCGTCGAGCGCCTGATCGATCAGCTCGCCGGTGCCCACCGTCGACGCCGCCAACGCATCGTTGCGGTCACGACCGCCGACGAGTGCTAAGCCCGATGCCCGCGCCATCTCGATGATCGCGGTCGACCGGTGCATGCGCCACTCCGCCTGCACCAGGTCGCCCAGCGGCCCGGTGACCGCCGAGGTGCGGTTGGGACCTCCGAGGGCCTCGAGCGTGCCGTCGCCACCATCGGCCACCGGCACCTCCACGCAGTCGTGGCCCAGCTCCCAACAGGCGTGTCCGATGGCGGATGCCACCTGGGTCGCGGTGACGGAACCCTTGTACTTGTCGACCGCAGCCACCACGCGCATGCTCAGATCCTACGGGCGCGGTCGGAGGCCGTACCGTGTCGCCCATGACCGCAGCCCTCGCCGCCGAACTCGCTCGACTCGACGCATGCGCTCAGGCCGATCTGGTGCGGAACGGCGACATCTCCGCGCTCGAGCTGGTCGACGCCGCGATCGCCGCGGCCGAACGGATCAACCCGTCGATCAACGCGATCATCCATCCTCGCTACGAGGCCGCGCGAGCCGAGTGTGCGACGGCGACGGGTCCCTTCGCCGGCGTGCCGATCGTCGTGAAGGATCTCGGTTGCGCCATCGGCGGTGAGCCGCATCATCAGGGTGTCCGTGCCCTGAAGGCGATCGATCATCGGGCCGAGCGCGATTCGGCGATCTATCGACGGTTGCGCACGAGCGGACTGGTCGCGATCGGGCGGACGAACACACCCGAGTGGGGCTCGACCATCACGACGGAGCCGCTTGCGTACGGCGCCAGCCGCAACCCGTGGAACCTCGATCACTCGACAGGGGGTTCGTCAGGCGGCTCGGCCGCAGCGGTCGCTGCGGGCATCGTGGCCGTGGGTCACGCCAACGACGGCGGTGGATCGATTCGTATCCCCGCGTCCGAGTGTGGTCTCGTCGGTCTGAAGCCGTCTCGTGGCCGGGTGTCGTTGGCCCCCGATGCCGGGGAGAGCTGGATGGGTTCCACGATCGATGGTGTCGTCACCCGCTCGGTGCGCGACACCGCGGCGATGCTCGATCTGCTGTCGGGATACGAGCCCGGAGATCCGTACACGGCACCTCCGTTCGCACGGCCGTTGTTCGACGAGTTGCGCCACGACCCGGGTCGGTTGCGCATCGGCGTGCTCGATCGCCCGCCGCTCGGCGCTGCCGGCCACCACGACTGCACTGCAGCGGCACAGGCGACCGGTGCGCTGCTCACCGCGCTCGGGCACCACGTCGACGATGCGTTTCCTGCGGCCATCGGCGACCCGAGCTTCGCGAGTCACTTCCGCACGATCGTCGCCACATGGACCGCGAACGACCTCGCCACACTCGAGCAGACGCTGGGCCGGGAGGTCGGACCCGACGACGTCGAGGCCGACAACCTCTCCTTGGCCAGGCTGGGCCGTGGCGTGACCGGGCCGCAGTACGTGGCCGCGATGGTGGAGGTGCACCGCTGGTGCCGCAACGTGCTCTCGTGGTGGCACCCCGATGACGGCTCGGCCGGATACGACCTCCTGGTCACCCCCACCATTGCCGTGCCACCGCCACGCATCGGGTACCTGTCCAAGCCGGGCCAGGGAGGGCGGATCTTCGAGTTGCTGCAGTACACCGCGCAGTTCAACGTCACGGGCCAGCCGGCGATCAGCCTGCCCTTGCACTGGACGGCCGACGGGCTGCCCGTCGGGGTGCAACTGGTGGCCGCCTACGGGCGCGAGGACCTGCTGGTGCAGGTGGCAGCTCAGCTCGAACAGGCACTGCCGTGGGCCGATCGCGTGCCGCCGACGAGCGCGACCAGGGCCAGTTGAAATCTCGACCGGTTCGGTAGCATTTCGATCATGTCCGTGACCGTTCGTATCCCCACCACCATGCGCCCCATCTCCGGCGGCAGTTCCACCGTGTCGGTGGAAGGGGCCACCCTCGGCGAGGTGCTGGCTGCCCTCGAAGCGGCCCATCCGGGATTCAACGAGCGCTTGTTCGACGACACCGGCGCGCTCCGGAAGTTCGTCAACGTGTTCGTTGCAGACGATGACGTTCGCTACCTCGATGGCCTTGCCACCAAGGTTCCCGCAGGCGAGACGGTGAGCATCATCCCCGCGGTCGCCGGCGGCTGAGTCGCCGAGGTCCATCGCTGCTCGCAGCTGGTCGATCCAACCGAGATCGAGTGACCGCTCACGGCGGCGACGAAGGCGATGTCGAAGGCTGTCGAAGGCTGTCGAAGGCGATGTCGCAGGCGATGAACGCGCATGGCCGGCCGCCGACCGCGAGACTCGCCGGATGAAGCAGCACACATCCTCGATCCGGTCATCGAGTTGGCACCGTCATCCCGCGGTCAGGTGGGGCGACACACTCACCCGCGGTGAGCGAGCGGCCGACCGGCTGCGCAACGGGATGGGCTCGTGGGGCTTCGTCATCGCGGCGCTGATCTTCCTCGCAGGATGGATGCTGGGCAACCGCAACGTCGGCTTCGACAAGTACCCGTTCATCCTGTTGAACCTGATCCTGTCGTGCCTCGCGGCCATGCAAGGCGCGATTCTGCTCATCGCCGCCAAGCGTGAAGACCAGATCAGCAGCGACCTGGCGATGCACGACTACCAGACCAACGTCGAAGCGGATCGAATCGTCAAGGAGATCCGGGCGCTCACCCTCGAGATCCACGCTCATACGGTGCAGACCGGGCGACCGCGCGGCCAGGACTCCCCGCCGACCGGGTGAGCAACCGAGCCGCTCGCCTGACCGAGAGCGATGGGCAGGCCCGACGCAAAAGGCCCCGGGCACATGCCCGGGGCCTTTGCTCGTTGCTCGTTGCGAGACCTCGACCGGCGAGGTTCGCGATGGGTCAGAGGATCAGAAGTCCTCCATGCCTCCGCCGCCGTGGCCACCATGGCCGGCGTCTTCGGGCTTGTCGGCGACGACAGCCTCGGTGGTGAGGAACAGGGCCGCGATGGACGCTGCGTTCTGCAGCGCCGAGCGGGTCACCTTGGCAGCGTCGATGACACCGAGCTTCACCAGATCCTCGTACACGCCGGTCGCGGCGTTGAGGCCTTCGTTGCCGCTGAGGTTCTTGACCTTCTCGACGACCACGCCGCCTTCCATGCCGGCGTTCTCGGCGATCTGCTTGAGTGGAGCCTCGAGCGC
>JAYUSX010000364.1:0-3442 GCA_043755475.1 Actinomycetota bacterium | reverse complement strand
CGGCAGCGTGGGCAGGGCTTCGCCGACCAGGTACCCATGACCGTCTTGATCGATCACGACGTCGGCACCGAACGAACCGTCGGCGTTGGTCAGACGGGCGACCCGCGAGTCTCGGTCGGCCCGGGCATCGGACACCGCAGCAGCGAGCGGTTGCTGATCGGTGGCGTCGCCGCCGATCACGGTGACCGCGAGCACGGCGATCAGGGCAGCAGCTGCGGTTGCAGCAACCCACGAACCAGCGCTGCTCCAGCGTCGCGATCCGGCCCGACGGTTGTCGTCGAAGGACAACACCGATGCGAGTTGGCCAGTCGGGCGTGGCGCTTCGACCGAGGTGTCGAGATTCGCGGCGATGCGATCCCACAGACCGTCGGGCGCAGACATGCCCGACCACGCGAGCATGGTGGCCACCTCGCGATGTTCCGCAACCTCCTGGCGGGCCCGAGGGCTGATCAGCAGATGCTGTTCGACCGCACGACGTTCGTCGTCGCTCACTGCGTCGAGCGCATAGGCGCCAAGCAGTTCGTCGAGTTCGATCTCTTCAGCATTCATGCGTCACCCACCGACACGCCCGAGGACGCGAGTTCGCCACGGAGGCGCTTCAACCCGTTCCTGATCCGACTCTTGACTGTTCCTTCGGGCTCGCCCAACTCGTCGGCCACCTCGCGGTACGTGCGCCCGCCGAAGTAGGCGAGCTCGACTGCGGCTCGTTCGCCTGGGTGGAGCTTCTCCATGGCGGTACGAACGTGTTCGGCGAGGGCGAGGTCCCACACCGCTCGATCGAGGTCGTAACCCCCCTCTGCGGTCTCGCGGGCATCACGTTCCTCACGCTTGCGGCGAGATGCCTCGGAACGCAGCACATCGACCGACCGGCTGTGCGCCTGGGCGAGCAGGTAGCTGCGCAAGCTGCCACGTTCGGGATCGAAGCGCTCGGGATGGTTCCAGAGGCGCAGAAACACCTCTTGCACGACTTCCTCGGCCCGGGCCTGGTCGGAGAGGACGCGCTTGGCCAGTCCGAACACGGCACCTGCGTGTCTGCGGTACACCTCGCCGAGCGCATGCTGTTGGAACCGTGCCAACGCGAGCACGAGGCCCGAGTCGGAAACGGCGGTCAGATCGTCACGCACGTCTGGGACTACGGAGCGACCCGAGTTCTGGATCACGCAATCTCCGCGTGATCGCCCGCGTTCGTCGACCGTTCGAACCGACCGACGACTTCGACATGGTGGGTCTGGGGGAACAGGTCGAGGGTCACCGCCCGGCTGAGGTGGTAGCCGGCCGCGCCGAGCAGCCCGACATCGCGAGCGAACGCGACCGGGTCGCACCCCACCAGCACCAGCACCGGCGCTCCCGTCGCTGCCAGCACCTCGGTCGCCGCCTTGCCGAGTCCGGTGCGGGACGGGTCGGCGATGACCACATCGGCCGATCGAGGAGTCCACCTCTCGACGGGACTGCACACGACCGTGGCGTCTCTCCCAACGAGGTTCACCCTCGCATCATCGCACGCGGCAGCCGAGCCCTCGACCACGATGATCGAACGATCGGCTCCTTCGTCAGCGGCGAGTGTCGTTGCGAACAATCCCACGCCGCCATAGGCATCCACGATGCGCCGCGCCGCGCGGAGCTCGTCGCCGCCCATGTCGAGGACGGCATCCACCAGCAGCTCGGCTGCGTCGGGCCCTGACTGGAAGAACGACTCGCCGCTCACGCGGAGCAGGTGACCATGCACGCGCTCGTGCACCAGTGCGTCCGAACCGAGTGCGAGGTCATCGGGCACACCCTCGGGAACGACCTCGTCGCCTGCGTCCGCAACGGTCCACCACGCACTTCGTTCGCCGGTCGCCGCGCTCACCCGCAACGACACCTCGGCCGCACCGCGAAAGCGGGCCACGTGCACCAGATCGTCGAGCAGTGGATGTGCGACCGGACAGTGATCGAGCGCGACCGGTTCGTTGGTCCGCGGCCGACGGAGCGCGACCCGCCCTTGGCGATCGACGGCCACCCGCATCGAGGTTCGATACGCCCACGGCGCCACAGAGCCGCCATGCGACACCGGCACGTCCGACACCCGGGCGGTGCGCTGCAACGCCTCGCGCACCAGGTCGAGCTTCAGTTGGGCCTGGGATTTGGCGTCGGCATGTTGCCAGTCGCACCCGCCGCATCCTCGTCGTCGAGCCGGACACGGCGGCTCCACGCGCGCCGGCGAGGGCTCGAGCACCTCGACCACCTCACCACGGGCGAAGTCGCGCTTGGCGCTCATCAGGCGGACGAGCACCACTTCGTCGGGCAGCACACCGGGCACGAACACCACTCGCCCATTCGATTCGCGTGCGAGTCCGTCCCCTCCGGCGACCACTTGGTCGATGTGCAGGCGCACATGGTGCTGGGGAACCGGAGCCACCGAAGCAGCGTAGGCACCGCTACCCTCGCTCGCGTGTCCGCCACCTCGACTGCACCAGCCGCCTCTTCGCCCATGAGACGCATCGAGATCGCACCGAGCGTCCTACCGGTCGACTTCAGCCGGCTCGGTGACGAGGTCGCTGCGCTCGAGGCTGCCGGGGTCGACCGCATCCAGTGGGACGTGATGGACGGCCAGTTCGTGCCCAATCTGACGTTCGGCCCCGCGGTGATCGCCTCCGCTCGCAGGCACACGTCGCTCCCGTTCGAGGCACACCTCATGGTGTACACCCCCGACGTCATGGCGGCCGACTACGTCGCTGCCGGTTGCTCACGCCTGATCGTGCACGCCGAGGCCTGCACGCACCTGCACCGCACGCTCGCGAACATCGCCTCGCTCGGCGCCACGGCGGCCGTCGCGCTCAATCCGGCCACCCCCGCATCGGCGGTGGCCCATGTCCTCGACCTCGTCGACATGGTGCTCGTCATGACCGTGAACCCCGGCTTCGGAGGCCAGGCATACATCGCGACGATGGAGCCCAAGATCCGCGAGGTGCGGGACATGATCGAGTGCGCCGGCCTGGGCGATCGTGTCGACGTCGAGGTCGATGGTGGCATCGGACCTGCCACCATCGCCGGTGCGGCCGCCGCCGGGGCGAACATCCTCGTTGCCGGGAGCGCGCTGTTCCGCGATCCGGAAGGTCTCGAGCACGCCGTGAGCGAACTGCGCGCGACGGCAGCGGCTGCCTTCAGCTGCTGATCTTGTCGAGTCCCGCCGTCGCAGCCTTTCGGCGCTGCCGTCGCGTGGGCCTGTCGGTCACAGCGAGATCGCGAAGCGATCGACCGAAGGCGAAGAACACGTGCTTCAGGAGCACCAGCCCCAGCAGGATCAGGAACGCCGCACCGATAGGGGCAAGGACGGCCCGAAGGATGCGCTTGTCGGCATCGCGCAACGGTGTGATCACCCCCGTCTCGACGCTCGATCCGTCGAGCAGCAGGGTCCGCACCGGAGTGTCGACCTTCGGGCAGTCCACATCACCATCGTCGG
>JAYUSX010000363.1:0-8660 GCA_043755475.1 Actinomycetota bacterium | reverse complement strand
ATCTTGGCGGCGCCGTAGTTGGTCTGGCCGAAGTTGCCGAAGATGCCGGCAGCCGACGAGGTGGAGATGATGCGGCCGTAGCCCTTCTCGCGCATGATCACCCAGGCGGGCTGGGTGACGTGGAAGGCGCCCTTGAGGTGCACGTCGAACACGGGGTTCATCAGATCGGGCTCCATGTTGTGGAACGCCTTGTCGCGCAGGATGCCCGCGTTGTTGATGACGATGTCGACCGTGCCGTAGGCGTCGACGGCGGTCTGTACGATCGCCTTGCCGCCCTCGGGCGTGGCGACGCTGTTGGTGTCGGCCACTGCGTCGCCGCCGAGCGACGTGATCTCCTCCACGACCCGCTCGGCCGCACCCTTGTCGCTGCCGCTGCCATCGACGGCGCCGCCGAGGTCGTTGATCACCACGAGCGCACCGCGTGAGGCGAGCAACAGGGCGTGTTGCCGTCCGAGGCCACCACCCGCCCCCGTGATGATCGCCACTTTGCCGTCGAAACCGAGTTCAGTCATGGCAGAGCAAGCTACTCAGCGTGCTTTCCAGGAGTCGAACCAGCACGTGACGGCGGGAAGGTATCCTCGGGGGATGTTCGATGATCCGCGCCGTGCACTTCAGCGTGCCATCAGTGCGGTCGCGTTGTTGGGCGGCCTGGGTGTCGTGTTGGCGTTGGTGGTCGACGACATCCGCGGCGCACCGAAGCAACTCGTCGGCGTCGGCATCGACTTCTCACTGCCCGACCTGACCGACCCCACGATCATCGCGGACACGGTCGTGACGGAGGTGCCGGTTGCCTCGGTTGCTACGACGCCCACGCCCTTGACGACCGAGGTGGCTTCGCTCGCACCCGTGCCGGAGATCGTGACGGCCTCGAGTGCGCCGGAGACCACCCAGCAGCGCCGCGCCGCAGCGACGACGGTGGCGCCACCACCGCCACAGGTCGCGGAGGCAGTGATCGTCGAGTCCACCACAGCGCCCACCACCGAGTCAGCCACGACGACCACGGTTGCGCCCACGACCGTTGTGCCCACGACGGTCGTGCCCACGACGGTTGCCCCCACGACGGTGGCGCCGACCACGGTGGCGCCCACGACGACCGATTGCATCCGCAACCGCAAGGGCCGCTGCCGCACCGACGACGACTGACGATCGGCCGCTCCCGACTCAGTTCTGGTGCAGTTGGTGGTTGAGGCCGTCCCACTTGGCCGAGCGGGGCAATGCTTCCACCGCACCCGACTGGCTGTTGCGGCGGTACAGCAATCCGCTCGCGCCGCTGAGATGCCTGGCCTTCACGATCTCGAGGCCGTCGGGTCCGTGCACGGCCACGAGCGTGCCGGCCGTGACGTACAGACCCGCTTCGACGACGCACTCGTCGCCCAAGCTGATGCCGATCCCGGCCTCGGCTCCGAGCAGGCAGCGCTCGCCGATGGTGACCTGTTCCTTGCCGCCGCCCGACAGCGTGCCCTGGATCGAGGCGCCGCCGCCGATGTCGCTGCCCTCGCCGACCACGACGCCGGCGGAGATACGGCCTTCCACCATCGAGGTGCCGAGCGTGCCGGCATTGAAGTTCACGAAGCCCTCGTGCATCACCGTGGTCCCGGCGGCCAGGTGCGCTCCGAGGCGGACACGGCTCGCGTCGGCGATGCGAACGCCGGTCGGGATGACGTAGTCGGTCATTCGCGGGAACTTGTCGACGCCGTTGACGACGAGGGTGCCCCCGTCTCGGCGGACGCGCCACCGCAGGTGTTCGATGTCGTCGATCGGCACCGGGCCGAGGCTGGTCCAGGCCACGTTGGTGAGCTGACCGAAGATGCCGTCGAGCTCGATCTCGCGTGGCTTCATGAAGCGGTGCGAGAGGAGGTGCAGCCGTAGGTAGGCATCGCTGACGGACGCCGGCTTGTCCGTCGTGTCGATGTCGACCGAGACCGCGCGGATGTGGACGTTGCGTACCTCGTCGTGACGCTCGGCCGAGGCGTACTCGTCGGCGAGGCCCAGACCGGTCGGCTCGCCGAGCCCGAGCTCGCGGAACCAGGTGTCGAGCACGACTCCGTCGGCGCTCACCGTCGCCAGCCCGCGACCCCATGCTGCAGCCATCAGAGAACCTCCATCAGAACGGCTCCATCAGAGCACTTCGGGTCGAAGGGTGGGGAACAAGATGACCTCCTTGATGGAGGTGGTGCCGGCGAGCAACATTGCAACGCGGTCCATGCCGACGCCGAGGCCGCCGGTCGGCGGCATGCCGTACTCGAGCGCACGGAGGTAGTCGAGATCGACGCCCATGCCCTCGACGTTGCCGGCTTCCTTGCCTGCCTGCTCGTCGTCGAAGCGCTGGCGCTGCTCGACGGGATCGTTGAGCTCGCTGTAGCCGTTGGCGATCTCGCGGCCTCCGATGAACAGTTCGAAGCGCTCGGTGAGGAACGGGTCGTTGCGGTCGACGCGGGCGAGCGGGGAGATCTCGACCGGGTGACCGGTCACGAAGCACGGCGCGGTGAGTCGGTGCTCGGCGGTTGCTTCGAACAGCTCTTCGATGATCTTGCCGCTGCCCCAACGATCGAGTACCGACACCCCGTGCTCGGCCGCCAGCGCACGCAGTGTCTCGACAGGCTGCGAGGGGTGCACCGCGACACCGGTGGCCTCCTCGATGAGGTCGATCATGCGTGCCCGCCGCCATGGTCGAGCGAGATCGACGACCTCGCTGGCGTCCCCTGGCCCGAGCACGGTGACGACCGATGTGCCGGTGGCATCGATGGCCGCCTGTGTGATGAGGGCCTCGGTGATCTCGATCATCTCCGAGTAGTCGCCGAAGGCCTGGTAGAGCTCCATCATCGTGAACTCGGGGTTGTGGCGCGGGCTGATGCCTTCGTTGCGGAAGATGCGACCGATCTCGTACACCCGCTCCATGCCGCCGACGATGAGCCGCTTGAGGTGCAGCTCGAGCGCGATGCGCAGGTACATGGTCATGTCGAGCGTGTTGTGGTGCGTGATGAACGGACGCGCGTGCGCACCGCCGGGCTCCACATGCAGCACCGGGGTCTCCACCTCGATGAATTGGCGCTCGTGCAGCGTGCGCCGGAAGCTGGCGATCATCTCGTGGCGGATCTCGAAGTGCCGGCGCGCCTGTTCGTTCACGATGAGGTCGGCGTAGCGCTGCCGGAAGCGGGTGTCGACGTCGGTGAGGCCGTGCCACTTGTCGGGCATCGGCCGCACGGCCTTCGACAGCAGTTGGAACGAGTCGACCTTCACGCTCAGCTCACCCTTGCGAGTGGTCATCACCGTGCCGTCGACGCCGACCCAGTCGCCCAGGTCGAGTTGACCGAACGATGCGAACGCATCGTCGCCGATCACGGCCTTCGAGACGAACAACTGGATCTCGCCGCCGCGGTCGCGCATCGTCGCGAAGATCAGCTTGCCCTGCTCACGCAGCAACATCACGCGGCCGGCGACCTGCACCCTGACGTCGGTCTCGGTCCCCGGTTCGAGCTCGCCATGGGCGACGCGCACCTCGGTGAGCGTGTGGCTGCGATCGAACCGATACGGATAGGGCTCGACACCGGCGTCGCGCAGGCCGGCGATCTTGGCGAGGCGCCGACCCATCTCGCCGGGCTGGTCGCCGGGTTGGTCGCCGGGTTGGTCCAGAGCATCACTCACAGTCGTGGAACGGTATCTGGTCGGGTGGCTGCCGAGTCGGACGATTTGGGTGGTGGTACCGTCACACATCGTGAAACTCGTTCGGCGGACGACACTCGCCGTCATCCTGGCGGCCGTCGCGGGCCCCGCCGCCGGCTCGGTGCAGGGAACGGGAGCGGCCGTGCCTCGCCTCGAGGCCGTGTCGGTGCCGGCCGTCGTGGCCGCTCCGGCCGTGCGCCTCACCCCGGCGGTCGACGTCGTGTCGATCGGCCAAGCGGGTGTGATGACCGCCCCGATCGTCGCCGCAGCCGAGCGGGTCGCCGCCGCGGTCAACGCGCCGAGTGTGCTGGGCAGGTCGTTCAACATCGGACTGTGGGCGGTGCGCCGTGCCGAGGCACCGATCCAGCTCGCGGGACAGGGCGCAAACGGTGTCTGGCAGTTCCCGATGAGCACCACCGCGCTCCCGGTCGAGGCGATCGGCCGGATCATGACCGCACCCGTCGCGGCAGCGATCTCGCGAGGCGAGGTGGTGTTGAACCAGACCTCGGCTGTGCTTCGTGGCGCGCAGGTCGGCGACACGCTCGATCTGATCGCGGCAGATGGCGCTGCCCGGCGTTTCGTGCTCGGCTACATCGCCCCCGACGCCGATGTGGGTGGAGCCGAACTGGTGATGTCGACCGATCAGGCCGACGTGCTGGGCGCCGACCGCGTGACGCGCGTCGTGATGTTCGGCCAGTTCTCCAGGGAGGCGTTGGACGTCGCGCTCGCTGCCAATGGCCTGGTCGACGGACAAGGGGCGCGGATCAACAAGAGCTGGAACCCGTTCAACCCCGACGGCGTGATCAGCTCCACCCGAACCAAAGTGCTCCTCGGCGAGTTCGACTACCGGGTGAACGGCGACGACAGCCTGACCCTCGACCCCGACTGGGTGGCGGCCAACGTGCAGCGCGTGAACTTCGGTTCGATCGGCATCCGGGCCAACTGCCATCGGGCGATCGTCGGAGACCTCCAGGCCGCACTCGACGAGGTCGCCGCCAACGGGCTGTCCGGCGCGATCGATCTCGGCAACACCAACACCTACGGCGGCTGTTACAACCCGCGCTTCGCTCGCGTCTCGGCCAGCGTCGGCTCGGTCAGCCGTCACGCATGGGCGATGGCGATCGACATGAACACCGTCACCAACGCCCAAGGGAACACGCCCCGGATGGATTGCCGGGTGGTGCGCATCTTCCGCGCCCACAACTTCGCCTGGGGTGGCAACTTCCTCACGCCCGACGGCATGCACTTCGAATGGGTGGGCGAGCCGCGCAACACGTACCAGTACCCGTCGCGGTTCTGCCCGAACGTGCCCTCTGGTGGGCTCGAGGGTGGGCTCGAGGGTGGGCTCGGGTCGCCGTTCGTCCCGGTGCGCACCGAACGCGACGTGATGTTCTCCGAGTTCGGTGTCGTGGGACACGAAGAGCACGACCACTAGCCTCGAACACCGTGGCGACTCGATTCGTGATCATCGGCGGTGGGCCGGCCGGCAACACCGCGGCAACCTACGCGGCGCGACTGGGCGCTCAGGTGACACTCATCGAACGCGACGTCATCGGTGGCGCCGCGCATCTGTGGGACTGCATCCCCAGCAAGACGATGATCGCCACGGGTGGGGCGATGGCCTTCATCCGCCGGCTCGAAGGCATGGGTCTGGAAGAACAGGTCGCCGAGGTGGACGTCGAGGCGCTCACCGAACGCATCGAGAGCATCAAGATGCGTCTCCAACGCAGCACCACCAACCTGCTCACCAGCCAAGGCGTCGAACTGGTGCACGGTGCCGCGAAGCTCACCGGCCCGCACAGTGTCGAGATCCACACCGTCGACCAGGCGGGCATCGTATCGGTGCGCTCGATCGAGGCCGACGCGATCCTGGTCGCCACCGGCACCCGACCGCGGATTCCCGAGTGGTGCATGCCCGACGGCGAACGCGTGCTCACCACTCGCGACTGCTATCCGCCCAAGGTGTTCCCCGAGAGCGTCACCATCGTCGGATCGGGGGTCACCGGGGTCGAGTTCGTCCACATGTTCAGCTCGTTCGGGGCCAAGGTCACCCTGGTGGTCAGTCGCCAACAGGTGCTCCCAGGCAAGGACCCAGAGGTTGCCGCCGTGCTGGAGGACGACTTCCTGCGGCGCGGGGTGCGGCTGCTGAAGGGCGCTCGCGCCATCGGCATCGACCGCGACGTCGACGCCGGCGGGCTGGAGGAAGTGGTCGTTCGGTGCGACGACGGTCGCGTGGTCCACAGCTCGCATGCCGTGCTCGCCATCGGTTCGGTGCCGAACACCGACGGGCTCGGCCTCGAGGCTGCGGGCGTCGAGGTCGACAAGAGCGGCTACGTGCAGATCAACAGGCACTGCCAGAGCAATGTGTCGCACATCTACGCTGCCGGCGACCTGAGCGGCAAGCTGCCGCTGTCGAGCGTGGCGAGCATGCAGGGCCGCAAGGTCGCCGAACACGTGATGGGGCTCAGCAAGGTCGCGCATCGCCACCTCGACTACGACAAGGCCGCGAGCGCGATCTTCACCGAACCCGAGATCGCCGACGTCGGCCTGGCCGAGGCCGATGCATTCGCCGTCGGGCGCAAGATCCGCGTCACCAAGGTGCCGTTCAGCTCCACGCCCAAGGCGCTCATCAACAACGACTGGCGCGGCTTCGTGAAGATCATCTCCGACCCGGCGACCGGAGTGGTGCTCGGCGGATCCATCGTGGGTCGCCACGCTGCCGAGCTGATCAGCGTCATCGCCTTGGCGGTCACCGCGAATCTGAAGGTCACCGACATCGTCGAGAGCTTGTTGGTGCACCCGGCGCTGAGCGAAGCACTCGCAGAAGCCGCCGAGTAGACCTTCACCGTGTTCGCCACCGACGACCGTCCCGCGCAAACGATTCCTGCGGGTCTCGTGCTCGCGACGCTGCGGCGGCGCGCGCTCGGGGCGATCCTCGACCAGGTGCTCGTGCTCGTCCCCGTCGCGATCGGCGTGGTCGTCAGCGGGTACCGACCCGGTGACGACCTCAGCTCCGAGGCACTGCTCTGGCTGAACGCGATCACGGTCGGCGTGGCGTTCCTCTACGAGCTGCTGATGGTCGGCTTCCTCGGGCGCACGGTCGGCAAGTTCGCCACCGGCACACGCGTCGTGAGTCAGGCGACCGGTGCGCGCGTGGGCTGGTTCGGTGCCGGGCAGCGAGCCGTGGTGCCAGCGGTGGCAGCAGCCGTGCCCACGCTCGGCTTCCTGTTGGGCAGCATCGTGTACGGCCTCGCCGCGCTGGGCCCACTGCGACAGGGCCTCCACGATCGCGCCGCAGGCACCCTCGTCGTCATGGCGCGCTAGGTTCAGCGTTCGTGGTGGCGCAGATCTCGGTCGTCGTGCCTCAGCCGATGACGACGACAACGTCGCCGGCGCCGACCGTGTCGCCCTGGGCGACCTTGATCTCTTTCACGATGCCGGCTTTCTCGGTGGTGATCTGGTTCTCCATCTTCATGGCCTCCAGGACGCACACGGCCTGGCCCACCTCGACGGTCTGACCCACCTCGACGAGCAGTTTCACGATCGTTCCCTGCATCGGGACCTCGACGTTGCCCGACGCCGCGGCGCCGGCGCCGGCGCCTCCGGTGGCTCGGGTCGGCTTCTTCGCCGCCTTCGCGGGGCCGGCAGCCACCATCGGCATCTCAGGGACCCACATCTTCACGTCGAACCGTTTGCCGTTGACCTCGACGGTGGTGTTCCGCTGCACGAGGGGATCGCCGCCCTCGGCGGGAGCGACCGGCTTCGGCGCTTCGATGCCCGACAGGTCGAGCCTCTCCTCGACCCACTTCGTCGAGTGCTGCATCGCCTGGAAATCGGGATGCTTCAGGATCGCGATGTCGGCCGGAATGGTCGTCGCCACGCCTTCGATCTCCATCTCCTCCAGCGCGCGGATGGTGCGGGCGATGGCCGTGGGGCGATCCTTGCCCCACACGATCAGCTTCCCGACCAGGTTGTCGTAGTACTGGCTCACCGTGTCGCCGGCCATGTAGCCCGCATCGAATCGGATACCGAATCCGTCGGGCGGCACGAGCTTGGTGATCGTGCCGGGCGACGGCAGGAACTTGCCTCCGGCGGGGTTCTCGGCGTTGATGCGAACCTCGATGCCATGACCGTGGCGCGTGGCTGCCACCTCGGCCTGGGTCATCGGGAGCGGCTCGCCGCTGGCGACCCGGATCTGCCACTCGACCAGATCGATCCCGGTGATCACCTCGGTCACCGGGTGTTCGACCTGCAAGCGGGTGTTCATCTCGAGGAAGAAGAACTCGTCGTCCTGGTAGATGAACTCGACGGTGCCGGCGTTGTAGTAGCCCACGGCTTTCGCGGCCTTGATGGCGGCCTCGCCCATGGCGTCTTCGGTGCCGGGAGCCATGCCGTACGAGGGGGCCTCTTCGATCAACTTCTGGTGCCTGCGCTGCGCGGAGCAGTCACGGGTGCTGACCCACACGACGTCGCCGTACTGGTCGCCGACGATCTGGACCTCCACGTGGCGCGGCCACGTGAGGTAGCGCTCGATGTAGATCTCGTCACGCCCGAAGAACGCCTTGGCCTCTCGCTTGGCGCTGTCCATCGCCTCCTGGACCTCGTCGGCGCTGCGGATCACCTTCATGCCGCGCCCGCCGCCGCCGTACGCCGCCTTGATCACCAGCGGCCAGCCGAACTCGTTGCCGAACGCCAGGATCTCGTCGGGCGACGTGATGAACTCGGTGGTGCCCGGCACGATCGGCGCACCTCCACGCAACGCCGCCTTGCGCGAACTCACCTTGTCGCCCATCTCGTCGATCGCTTCCGGCGGTGGTCCGATGAACGCCACGCCTTTTGCGATGATGGCCCGAGCGAAGTCGGCGTTCTCGGAGAAGAAGCCGTAGCCAGGGTGCACGCCATCGGCGCCACTCCGTTCGATCGCGTCGAGGATCGCTTCTGTGTTGAGGTAGCTCTCGGCCGCCGTCTGCCCGCCGAGGGCGTACGCCTCGTCGGCG
>JAYUSX010000362.1:0-3473 GCA_043755475.1 Actinomycetota bacterium | reverse complement strand
CGGCCGCCGCGACCGCCGCGCCGACGGCAGCCGGGTCGAGCGCGATCTTCTCGGCCGCGACCGCACCCGCGGGCTCGCGCAGCCATGCCGGCAGCACTTTGTTGAGCACGAGCGCGGCGAGCGGTAGTCGCCGGCGCTGCAGCTCGGCCATCAGGAACTCGGCCTCGCGCACGGGCGCGTGTTCGAGCGTCGTCACCACGACGAACCCGGTGCGCTCGTCGGCCAGCAACGCGCTCACCTCGCGAGCGCGGCGCACGAAGCCGGCCTCCATCGTCTGGAAGAGCACGAAGAACTCGGCGATGTCCTGCAGGAACTTCGAGCCGAGGATGCGGTCGGCCACTTGGTAGAACGGCTTCGACGCGGCAGTGAAGAACCGCGACCGGTACGGCACGGTGAGCCACTTCAGCAGTCGGCTGCCGAAGAACTCCTTCATCCGGCCCGGCGCATCGAGCAGGTCCAGCGCGTTGCGCGACGGCGGCGTGTCGATGATCACCAGGTCGTACCGGCCCGAGGTGTGCAGGTCGTGCAACTGCTCCATCGCGATGTAGTCGTGGCTGTTCACGAAGCGGCCGGTGATGTTGCGGTACAACGGGTTGGCCAACACCTGATCGCGCAGCGCCGCGTCAGGGGCGTGGCGACGGATGAGGTCGTCCCAGCCGGCCTTGGTGTCGAGCATGGCCACCCACAGCTCGCCCCGGCACTCCAGCCCGGCGTCGGCGAACGCCGATGGCGGCACCTGGACGGCGGTGTTGCCGATGGGTCCGAGCCCGAGTGCGGTGGCCAGCCGACGAGCGGGGTCGACCGTGAGCACCAGGACGCGGCCGCCGATGGTGGCGGCGGCGACGGCACCGAGCGCGGCGGCGACGGTGGTCTTGCCGGTGCCTCCGCTCCCGCACACCACCACCATCTCCTTCGCCGACAACAGGTCGCCCAGCGAGTAGGTCGATGCCCGCCGGACCATCAGCCCAACACCTCGTCGAGCTCGTCGGCGATGAGCGCCACGACCCGCCGGCCGATCGCCTTGGTGAACAGTTCGGGCACGACGTGCACCGGCACCCCTGCAGGAAGTTGGTCGCGCAGGCGGACCAGGTAGTCCTCGGCCACCTCGTGACGCAACTGCGCGAGGCCGGCCGCCCGGAACACGGTGGCCGCATGTGACCCGACCGTCGCGGCGAGCAGTTCCTGCGGCACGCCGAGACTGAGCGCGTCGAACACCTCGCGATCTCGGCCCACGAACCACTCGGGCAGCATGCGGTTGACGATCACCCCGGCCACGTCGACGTCGGTGGTCGTGCGCACCTTCTCGACCAACTCGATGGTCTCGGTGATGGGCATCTCCTCGGGAGTCGTCACGCACACCAGACCGGTGCGGTCGTGGTCGCCGAGGATCTGCAGCATCCATTCGGTCTGGTCGCGCACCGGGCCGACCTGCACGAGCTCGCGGATGGCACGCGGCGCATCGATCTGGGCGACGATGTGACCACTCGCCTCGGCGTCGACCACCACCAGGTCGTAGTGCCGCTCGCGTACCTCCCAGGCCACTTTGCCGATCGCCAGGATCTCCTTCACGCCGGGCGCGGCATCGGCGACGAAGTCGAACGTGCGCGCCAACGGTCCGATGCGCCCGACGAGCGGGATGCGCACGACCACGCGCAGGTACTCGCGCAACGAGTCCTCCGTGTTCATCGCCATCGCGTACAGCCCGGGCTGCACCTCGGTGGGCTCGAAACGCAGTTCGCTCACCTCGAACGCCGCGGCGATGGCGCCCTTGGCATCCATCTCGCACACGAGTGTCCGTTTGCCCCGTCGCGCGGCCAGGTCGGCCAGCGCCGCGGCGGTGGTGGTCTTGCCCACGCCGCCCTTCCCCGTGACGAAGAGCAGTTGCCGGTCGAGGAGATCGGTCACGGTGAGGCCGGCCGGAGGACGGTCACCCGTTCGGACCCTCGGCGGCAAGTCGCAGCAGTGATGCTCCGTAGGGGTTCTTCGCCATTGGCTCGGCGTTGGCGACCAACTCGGCGGCCGAGATCCAGCCGGCCCGGAAGGCGATCTCGTCGGGCGACGCAACCTGCAGGCCCTGTCGCTTCTCGAGCGTGGCCACGAAGCTGCCGGCCTCGAGCAGCGAGTCGTACGTTCCGGTGTCGAGCCACGCGAAGCCACGCCCGAGCAGTTCCATGTGCAGCTGACCGCGGTGCAGGTACTCGCGGTTCACGTCGGTGATCTCGTACTCGCCACGCGCCGACGGTTGCAGGTCGGCAGCGATGTCCACCACCTGCTCATCGTAGAAGTACAGACCGGTCACGGCATAGTTGCTGCGCGGCGTGGCCGGCTTCTCCTCGATGCTGAGCACCTTGCCCGCGGCATCCACCTCCGCCACGCCGTAGCGCTCGGGATCGCTCACTCGGTACCCGAAGACGGTGGCACCCTGCTCACGCTCACGTGCGGTCTGCAGCAGTTCCACGAGGCCGTGGCCGAAGAAGATGTTGTCGCCGAGCACCAGCGCGCTGCGTTGCCCGGCGACGAAGTCGGCGCCGATCACGAACGCCTGCGCAAGACCGTTGGGGGTGTGCTGCACCGCGTACTCGATGCTGATCCCCCACTGGTTGCCATCTCCGAGCAGGTTCACGAAACCTTGCTGTTCGTGCGGTGTGGTGATGATCATCACCTCGCGGATGCCTGCCAACATCAGCACGCTCAACGGGTAGTAGATCATCGGCTTGTCGTAGACGGGCAGCAGTTGCTTACTGACCCCACGGGTGATCGGCCACAGCCGACTGCCGGTGCCACCGGCGAGGATGATGCCCTTCATCTGCGTGACCCTGACGGGAGCCGGCTCAGCCGCCGAAGCCGATGCGGCGCTCGCCGTCGGCGGCGCCCAGCTCGACGAACGCGATCTTGGCGGCGGAGATACCAACGTCGCGACCCTTCTTGTCCGTCAGCCACAGCACGTCGACGGCACCGGTGAGGGCAGCTTCGATCTTCGACTTGATGGCGGCACGGTCGAGATCGTCGGCGAGCTCCAGGCTGATCTCGCGAGGGGTTTGGGTGACGCTGATGCGTACGTCCACGACGGTCCTTTCGGGTGCGGTGCCGGCTGTCAGTCTGCTGGCACGAGGGCGCCGACATGGTATCCCCGCAGCTGATCGGAATGCCCGATGGCTGAAACCGTGGGGAACGTGTCATTGACGCCATGAGCCGTCTCCGTCAGGCTGAACGCATGCCCCGCCTGCACATGCCCCGCGACATCGTCATCGTCGGCTTTCCGGACATGCAGTCGCTCGACGCGGTCGGGCCGTTCGAGGTGTTCTCGTCCGCCGAGCAGGTCGGGCAGGACACACCACGCCGAGGCGGGCACAACCCGATCGAGTACCGAATCTCGCTGGTCTCGCACCACGGCGGCAGTGTTCGCTGCGAGAGCGGCCTGAGCCTCGACACTGCACCCCTGCCCGATCCTGCCCGACCGATCGACACGCTGA
>JAYUSX010000361.1:0-3474 GCA_043755475.1 Actinomycetota bacterium | reverse complement strand
GTTCGCCGCCGACATCGAGCTCGCGGTTCCGCTGGTGTCCGCGGCGATGGACAAGGTCACCGAGGCGCGCATGGCCATCGCGATCGCCCGCGAGGGCGGCATCGGCACGATCCACCGCAACCTCTCGATCGCCGATCAGGCAGCCGAGGTGCAGAAGGTGAAGCGCAGCCAGAGCGGGATGATCACCGATCCGGTCACCCTCCACGCCGATGCAACCCTACATGACGCCGAGTCGCTGATGAACCGATTCAGGTTCAGTGGTGTGCCGATCATCGACGACAGCGGACGTCTCGTCGGCATCCTCACCAACCGCGACATCCGCTTCTGCGAACCGGCCGACTACGACCGACCCCTCCGCGACTTCATGACCAGCGACGGCCTGGTGACCGCCGAGGTGGGTACGACGCTCGAACAGGCCAAGCAGGTGCTGCAGAAGCACCGGATCGAGAAGCTGCCGCTCGTCGACGCCGACGGCTTCCTGCGTGGCCTGATCACGGTGAAGGACATCCAGAAGCGTCAGGACTTCCCGAACGCCACCCGCGACGGTGCCGGTCGCCTGCGCTGCGCAGCCGCAGTGGGCGTCGGCGCCGATCTCGAGGATCGAGTCGATGCGCTGAACGCGATGGCCGTCGACGCGATCGCGATCGACACCGCGCACGGCCATTCCGCCGGTGTCGTGAAGGCGATCGAGCGGATCAAGTCGAACTGGCCGAACCTCGCCGTCGTCGCCGGCAACGTGGTCACCGAGGAAGGTGTCGAGGCGCTGCACGCCGCAGGTGCGGACGCGGTGAAGGTCGGCGTCGGCGCCGGCTCGATCTGCACCACTCGCGTCGTCAGCGGAGCAGGCATGCCGCAGCTCTCGGCGATCTGGTTCACGTCGCGCCGAGCCCATCAACTCGACATCCCCGTCATCGCCGATGGCGGCGTCACGTACTCCGGCGACATCGTGAAGGCGATCGCCGCCGGCGCGTCGACCGTGATGCTCGGATCGCTGTTGGCGGGCACCGACGAGAGCCCTGGCGAGATGGAATTGATGGAGGGCCGCCGATACAAGACGTACCGTGGCATGGGGTCGATGGGCGCGATGCAAGGTCTGGGCGCCGACCGCTACGCGTCGGGCCAATCGGCAGTCGGTGCCGCCACGCGCAAGCTGGTGCCCGAAGGTGTGGAAGGCCGCGTCGCCTACGCCGGCACGCTGGGCGACGTCGTCTATCAGTTGGCCGGAGGCCTGCGCAGCGGCATGGGTTACGCGGGCGCCGGCACGCTCGATGCACTCCGCAGCGGTGCACGGTTCATGCGGGTCACCACAGCGGGCCGCAACGAGAGCCACCCGCACGACGTGACGATCACCAAGGAAGCCCCGAACTACCAGCGCATGTGACCGCGCCGCTGGCGCAACTGCGTCACGGCCGGCGACCGGTGATGGCGAGCAGGCGCGATTGCATGTCGGCGTCGTCGCCGACGTCGACCCGGTCGGCGAACATGCCCCCGGCGCGGAGGGCATCGGCCATCGGTGTCACATTGGCGAGGGCACGCTCCACGCACGCAGGATCGAGTCGGTCGTCGACGCCGAACGTACGGGCCAGGTCCCAACTGTGGACCGTGGTGTCGGCGACGTTGAACCCGATCATGTCGTCGACCGACGTCGGGCCGCTCCAGCCCTTCACCACTCGGTGCAGGACACCGGGTCGGTCGACGGCGGACAGCACACCATCGCGGGTTGCGGCCCACGCTCCGTAGGGGTCGTCGCCCGCATGTCGATCCGGATCGACCATCGGGTTCATCGTCATCTCCGTGTCGGTGATCAGTGCTTCGAAGTACCGCTGGATGGCGAGCACGTGACCGATGATGTGCTTGGCGGTCCAGCCGTCGCACGGTGACGGCCGGTCCCAGTCGTCGGGGCCGGCGAGGCGAGCCACGTGGTCGAACCCGTAGAGGGCCTTGGTCCAGATGCGGAGGTTGTCGCTCATGGCGCGACGATATGCGACCCCGTCTGCCAGGCTGAACCGATGCGCCGCTCCATCGACGACTACCCCTTCTCCGCCGACGACCTTCCCGAGAGCGACGACGAGTTGCAGCAACTGTCGTGGGCGGTTGCGATCAGCGACGACTACGACGACGCCGAGCCCCGAGTGGTGTTGACCCTCGAAGAGGTCGGTTCACCGGGCGAGGGCCTGATCGCCCACATGACCGGGGAGCACGTGCGCCGGCTGCGCCTCGCCCTGCGCGATGCCCTCCGCGAGATCGGCGAAGACCCGGGTAACTGATCGAGATGTCGCTCGACGCTGACGAGCGACCACCACCGTTCCCCGGCGTCCACGCGCATTCGCCTGTCGTTCACCGTCGTGGGCGTGTATTGTTGACCGAGCCGATCATCTTTGTCGTCAACGTCGGCATCGATCGACCCGCCGTTCTCTCTGGAGGTCTCCCATGGGCATCGCCCCCGTCGTGCCGGCATCACGTGATCTGACCGATGAGCAACATCGCGACATCGAGCGCTTCGAGCGCGCCATCGGCCAGTACCTCGCGGGCGAGATCGCCGAAGACGTGTTCAGGGTGATGCGCCTCAACAACGGCATCTACGGTCAGCGCCAGGGTGGCACCAACCAGATGGTGCGCATCAAGCTGCCCGCCGGCACGATCACTCCCGAGCAGCTCGACCTGATGGGGCGACTGTCGGAGGAGTACTCGCGGGGTTGGGGTCACATCACCACCCGCCAGAACGTGCAGGTCCACTACGTGGAGCTCACCAAGGTGCCCGATCTGATGCGCGAGCTCGCGAAGGTGGGCCTCACCAGCAGAGAGGCGTGCGGCGACACCGTTCGCAATGTGATGGCGTGTCACCTGGCCGGTGCGTGCCCGCACGAAGAGCTCGACGTCACGCCGTGGGCCGAAGCAGCCTTCGAACACTTCGTCCGCAACCCGCTCGGCCAGCGGCTGCCGCGCAAGTTCAAGATCAACTTCTCCGGATGCAGCACCGACTGCGGCCAGGCGATGTTCAACGACGCCGGGGTGATCGCCACCACCCGCACCCTCCCGGACGGCACCGTCGAGCAGGGCTTCCGTGTGTACATCGCCGGCGGGCTCGGCGCCACCCCGCACCCCGCGCTGGCGCTCGAGGACTTCACGTCACGCGAGGACCTGCTGCCCACCATCGAAGCGATCCTGCGTCTGTTCGACCAGACCGGCAACCGCGACAACAAGCTGCGCGCCCGCCTCAAGTGGGTCGTCGACCAGCTCGGCATCGACGAGGTCCGTCGTCGGGTACTCAAGATCCGCCACACCCTGCCCGCCTCGTCGTCGTGGCCGGGAGGCATCCCCGCGATCGTCGCCAAGGCCGGCGACGCACCGGCGGGCCGAAGCACCACCCTCGCCGCGACCGCGGTCGGCCAGGGCGTCGCGGTCAACCTCACGCCTCGCGATCCGTATGGACGCTGGGTCGCGACGGGCGTCGTGCGCGGCACCGCCAACGGC
>JAYUSX010000360.1:0-3476 GCA_043755475.1 Actinomycetota bacterium | reverse complement strand
ACACCTCCCCGCAGGTCAATTACTGGCGCGAGAAAGGTCAGGTGATCCAAGGTCGCCTCGCCAGCATCGAATCCAAGATCCGCGGCCAGCTCGAACGCAAGAGCGGCGCCGACCTGCGCGAGTTTCTCACGTTCGGCGAGAGCAACCTCCTCGAGCTACCCGTCGAATCACGCGACCTGCTCCGCCCCGCAGGCATCACCGCCGGTTCCGACTCGTTCGTGCCCGCGCTGTTCGGCGCACTCGTTGACACGGTGCCACTGTTGCAGCTCGCGACGGTGATCACGACCCGCAACGGTGGCGACCTCGATCTGAACTTCGTGAGCGCACAACCCACAGTGTCGGGCATCGTCGCCGAGGCCGCAGCGATGACGGTCATCGACCCGACGTTCGGCGAGATCGCGTTCGCCGCCCCGTTTAAATACCCGGCGCACCTGCGGTTCTCGGCTGAGCTGGTCGAGGACTGGAGCTTCGACCTGGAGGGCTACCTCGTCGACCGTGTCCGACCCACCATCGAACGCCGCCTCGCGAACGACCTATGGCGTGGCGCAGGTGGCACCAGCGCCCCGGCCGGCCTCGCCACCGCCGCGACCACCGTCGCCGCAGCCGGTGCCGCCACCGTCGTGATGGCCGACATCGAGAATCTGATCAACGCTGTGCCCTCGGCCTACCGCACTGGCGGCAACTTCGCGATCATCATGGCCCCGGCCGCGTACATGAACCTGCGGACGCAAAAAGACACCGCCGGCACCTACCTGTGGGCGCCGACCGCCCCGGACGTGCTGTTCGGCTTCCCCGTCTACGTCGACAACGCGCTCGCCGCCCCGGCCACCACCGCCCGCTCGGTCGTCGCCGGCGACTTCCGAGCGGCCTACGCGATCCGGGTGCTTCCGGTGCAGTTCCGCACGTCGGAACAGAACGCATTCACCTCCGGCCTGGTCTCCTCGGTCACGACCTTGCGCGCCGATGGGCGCACGATGATCACCGGCGCCGTCAGGGCACTGCTGCACCCCTGACCGCCGTAGATGTCGAGGGCCACCCGGCGCCGAAGCGCTTGTGCTGCGAGCTGCACGCGCCGGGTGGCCCTCGCAACAACCGGCACCGACCGAAGGAGTACCGACATGCCCCGCACCGGCCCCGCACCACCATCCCGAAGCGGGCCTGCACTGCCCGCGGCACCGACCGACATCGTGATCGGCGAGATGCTCGAAGATAGGCCGCGGCTGCAACCTGGCTGACCTGGAATCCGAGCCGAAAACTACAACGGCCCCACCGATTAGGGCGGGGCCATTGTCAGGGCATCGGGCTACGAACCCGTGCGTTGTGAGGCAGACGATAGCACAGCGTCGATCCAATATAAAGCCCCCATGTAGTGTCCGGCGTCATGTCTGGCGACCGCGTTGAGGTGTTCATCGACGGTTACAACTTCTATTACGGCATGAAGTCAGCTGGCCACCATCGATTCCGTTGGTTGGACTACGTGGCCCTTGCTAAGCGTTTGAACACGACCCGAACCCTTGTGCGCGTGAACTACTACACGGCACGAGTGACGCGAGACACCGCGGCCGCGACGCGGCAAAACACCTACCTCGAAGCCCTCGTGAGCTACGCGGCGTCTGATCATCCGACGGTCGAGTTTAGGACGGTGGTTGGGCGCCTCCAGTGGGAGCCAGAGACCTGCCCTCAGTGCAAGTCCACCTTCCATGTTCCCGTCGAAAAGCACACCGACGTCAACCTCGCCGCTGATCTGGTTGCCGGCGCCCATCTCGATCGATACGACGTCGCGATGCTTCTCTCCGGCGACGCCGATCAGGTTGGTGCAGTCGCTGCCGCCCAGAGCGCCGGTAAGTGTGTGCGAACTGTGTTCCCCCCGAACCGAGAGTCCAGCCACCTGCGGAGTGCCTGTCGACCGGAGCAAAACGGGAGCTCCGCATACCCGCTCAACCCCGATTTCCTACAGCAGTGTCAGCTCCCGAAATACGTGAACGGGGAACGAAACGTTCCTCTGACCCAGCCTCGAGAGTGGACTTAGATTCGCCGTCACACCCCTCCGCGATGGTCGACTACATGCCCGACGACCACACTCCGGAACAGATCGAACAGCTCGCCCGCAGCCTCGCCATGTCGTCAGCGATGACCGACACCGACCGGCTGACCCGTGGTCGAGCTGCTCCGCGAGCTGGCGAGGAGTCGACATCCAACGGCGCGGCGACCGGTAGCAGGTACGGTTCCCACATGACTCGGTTCCTGCTGATCGCCGCTCCTGTGCTCGTCGGGTCTCTGGCCGGCTGCTCGGGAGGTGATCCCGAGACGCGCGACGCGACGATGGCACCAGCAACGACCTCTGCACCAGCGGCCACATCGGCGCCGGCGACCGCAGCCCCAACGACAACGGTTGTCGTGACGACCTCGACGGCACCGCCGACAACAGTCGTCATCACCGGTACCGCTCAGAGTTGCGAGGGGTTTCTCTCGTTCATCGACGACGACGGAGACGGATGGGGCGAATGCGCCATCACTATCGAGACGGCGCAACAGCAGTACTACGTCATTTCCGGCACCGTGAACGGCGCGGTGGCCAACCTCAATCTCAATCGGCAGGCCGACTGCGACACATACCTTGCCGCGATTCAGACCTTCGGCGATGAACTTAGGGCGGCACAGTGGCCGCCAGAAGTACAACCCCAGCTTGATGAACTGGTAGCCGCGAACGACTACGAGCTGTTTCTCCGCGATGACACCTGCGACTACGGCACGGTCGCCCGGTCGCAAGATGCAGAGACGCGCCGCAGCAACGCTGTGTTCGAGTTCCGTACCGCGATCGGATCGCCGACCGACCTCTAAGGCGGGCCCCGACCTTGGGCCGTTGGAACGAAGAGAGCCCGCACCCCCGCCGACCGATCGACAGGGATGCGGCTCTCAGAGCAGGTGTTCAAACTGCACACCTGCCGCCCAGGTGTGTTCCGAGGACACACCTCGGGATGGTCAGGCCGAGCGCGCCTCGAGCACTCCCCGCATCCGATCCATATCGGCACCGCGGAGATACACCTGGGTGCTGGTCAGCGAGATGTGTCCGAGGATGCCCTGGAGCACCCGGAGATCAGACTCCACGTCGGCGATCTCTGACGCCATCGTATGCCGCAGGCTGTGGCACGCCTTGCCGTCACCAGCTCGAGCCTTGACCCCGGCCGCTTCCATCCACTGTCGGGTCAGCATGCCGATGTAGCTGTTCGAGATCGGCGTGACGCCGTCGAGGCGCCGGATGAGCGGACCCGAGCGAGAGCCGCACTCGTCGAGGTAGCCGGTGAGGTCGGACGCCACCGAGGTGGGGACCGGGAGCACACGGACGTGACCACCCTTGCCCTTGACTCGCAACGTCCTGGCGGTGCGATCCCAGTCGCCCGACTGCAAGGCGATGACCTCGCCGCGCCGAAGTCCCATGTCGAGCATGAGCGCGACCATCGCCCGTGCACGCCGAT
>JAYUSX010000359.1:0-3478 GCA_043755475.1 Actinomycetota bacterium | reverse complement strand
GCGAACCAGTCGGGAATCGTGATCTGGCCCTTGGTTCCCGACAGGATGAACGAGCGGCCGTACACCGACTCGAACGACACCTCGCAGGTGGCGGTGAGGCCGCGACCGAGATCGAGCCAGCCCGACAACGACACGTCGACCCCGTGCGCGTTCCGCACCGCGGCGGCAGCCACCCGGACGGGGGTGCGGGGCGCCAGCAGCAGGGTGGGCCCGAGGCAGTAGATGCCGACGTCGAACAACGCACCACCGCCGCGCTCGTCGAAGCGATGGTCATCGGGCCGGCCGAGAGGAAACGAGAACGCTCCCCTGGCGAACCGCAGGTCGCCCAGTTCGGTGCGCGCGGCGTCGAGCAGCACCTGGTTGCGCGGATGATGCGGCCACATGTAGGCCTCCACAAGTGCCCGTCCGGCAGACTCGGCGGCCGCGTAGACCTCGTCGGTGTCGGCCACCGACATCGTGAGCGGCTTCTCACACAACACATGCTTGCCGGCATCGAGCGCAGCCAGGATCCATGGCTTGTGGCCGTGGTTGGGCAACGGGATGTACACCGCGTCGACGTCTGTCCGCGTCAGCAGTGCCGCGTACGGCGCATCCGAACCGTCGGCATCCCGGCTTGCCTCCGCCACCACCTCGTGGCCCGGCCGCTCCTGCATCGGCGGCAGGATCTTGCCCCGGTAGATGCGCGATGATGCCCCGAGGACGCCCCAGCGCAGCGCCTCAGCCATTGATGACGACCATCCGGATCTCGGTCATCTCCTTGATGGTGAACGCGGGTCCTTCGCGGGTGTTGCCGCTGTCGCGCAAGCCTCCATAGGGCTGTTGATCCGCTCGCCACGTGGGCACTTCGTTCACCAGCACGCCGCCGAAGTCGAGCGCCCGGACCGCCTTCATCGCCTTGGTGATGTCACAGGTGAAGATCGCAGCCTGCAGGCCGTACTCGGTGTCGTTGGCCAGCGCGATCGCCTCGTCGAGGGTGTCGTACGCCGTGACGGTGACCACAGGACCGAACACCTCCTTGGCACACACCTTCATGTCCGGCAACGCATCGGCGATCACCGTCGGCAGCAACACTCCGTCGTCCTGGCGGCGGCCTCCGGTTGCGATGGTGGCGCCGGCGGCGGCCGCCTCCGTCACCCACGCCTCCACCCGATCCCGTTCGCTCGGCGAGATCAGCGCCGACACATCGGTGGCCTCGTCCATCGGGTCGCCCACGACCAGCGTCTTCACATGGTCGACCAGCGTGGAGGTGAACTCGGCGGAGATGCTTCGGTGCACGAGCACTCGTTGGGTACTGATGCAACTCTGACCAGCATGACTGAAGCCGGCGACCTTGATCTTGGCCGCCGCGGTGCGCCAGTCGCCGTCGGCTTCGATGATGACCGGAGCGTTGTTCCCCAGCTCGAGACCCACCCGCTTGCGCGGTGCCCGGGCACGGATGCTCCAGCCCACCTCGGGCGATCCGGTGAAGGTGATCAGTGCGATGTCGGGATGATCGACGATCGCGTTGCCGACGGTGCTGCCCCCGCCGGTCACCACCTGCAGATAGTCGGCGGGCAGACCGCACTCCTCGATCAGCATCTCGGCAAGGCGCAGCGAACTGAACGGCGTCTGGCTCGCAGGCTTCAACACCACGGGGCACCCCGCCGCGATGGCGGGACCCACCTTGTGGGCCACGAGGTTGAGCGGGAAGTTGAACGGGGCGATGGCGCCGACCACACCGATCGGCACGCGCAACGTGAATCCGATCTTGCCTTCGCCGGCCGAGATCGCGTCGAGCGGGATCATGTCGCCGGCGAGCTTGCGCGCCTCTGCGGCCGAGAACAGGAACGTGCCCACGGCGCGTTCGGCCTCCACACGTGCCGTCTTGATCGGCTTGGCGGCCTCGCGAGCGATGATCTCGGCGAACTCGTCGCGCCTGGCCGTCAGCCGCTGAGCTGCGAGGTCGAGGATCTGGGCCCGTTGCCACAATGGCATCACCCCACGATCGAGCGCTGCTTTCGCGACTGCGACGGCACGGTCGACATCGGCCGCATTCTGGCTGGGGATCTCGCCGATGACGGTGCCGTCGTACGGAGAGCGAACCGTGATGATCGCTGGATTGGTGCTGTCTGCCATGGCGGGCGAGGCTAACGCGCGCTACAACTCTGCTCATGCCGTCTGCGAACCATCCCTTCCTCGACTGGGACGGCCCGATTCCCTTCGCACACCGCGGAGGCGCGAGCGACGCCCCCGAGAACACGATGCCGGCCTTCGAATACGCCGTGGGGCTGGGGTACCGATACGTCGAGACCGACGTGCAGGTCACGGCCGACGGCGTGCTGGTGGCCTTCCACGACGACGACCTGCAGCGAGCGTGCGATCGTCCGGGACGGATCAGCGAACTGCCGTGGAGCGCGGTGCGCCAGGCACGGGTGCGTGGGGAGGCACCGATCCCACTCCTCGAGGATCTCCTGGGAGCCTGGCCCTCGCTGCGGGTGAACATCGACTGCAAGAGCGATGCTGCCGTGAGCGCGTTGGTGTCGGTCATCAAGCGCCACGATGCGCTCGACCGCGTGTGCGTCGGCGCCTTCAGCGACCGCCGCATGGCACGGCTGCGAGCAGCACTCGGCGACGGCCTGTGCACTGCCCTCGGCCCCCGAGGGGTGGCCTCGCTGAGGTTCTCGAGGCCACGCCAGGTCCGGGCGATGACCGCGCAAGTGCCGGTCACGCACGGGCGGTTGACGGTGACCGATCAGCGCTTCGTCGAGCGTGCACACTCGCTCGGGGTCCACGTCCACGTGTGGACGATCGACGACCCGGTCGAGATGGAGCGGCTCCTCGATCTCGGGGTCGACGGCATCATGACGGATCGTCCGGCGGTGTTGCGAGAGGTGTTGGAGCGACGCGACCACTGGCGTGGCTGAACACCATCCATCCGGCGGTGAACAGGAACACCGCGCTCGCGACGGCACACACGGCCGGCCCGGGGCCCAACCGGATCGACGTGTCTCGGGCGCCGATCGCAAGGGCAGCTCCCACCCCACCCGCGTACATCACGCCCACGACGGCTGCTGCGAGCGAGGCGAGCCATCGGCGCCACCAGGCGAGGACCACGGCCACGGTCACCACCAGCGGAACGAGCGGCCACCACCGCACCAGCACCGAGATCCAGCCACCGGGCGCGACGTCGAGCCGGTCGAGCAAGCCGAGCAGCTCGTAGCTCGAACGCGAGGTGTTGCCCGAACGCAGCCATGGCAGGAACGTGGCGACGATCACGATGGCTCCTGTCGCGGTGTACGCAGCCAGCGCCGATGGTCGGTGCTGCGCCACTCGTCGGATCACTGTGCAAGTCTACGGCGCCGCCTCATCCGCCCCAGGAACCCTGAAACCCCCCCGAGAAGCAGGACGACATGGTCATCGAGTTCCTCACGTTCGACATCGCCACCGCGGACCAGAAGGCCTGGTTGAAGGTCGACCGCGAGACATGGACGGCATACCT
>JAYUSX010000358.1:0-3480 GCA_043755475.1 Actinomycetota bacterium | reverse complement strand
CCCGACCCGATCGAGGAACGCCGCCCGATCCGAGTGGTTCGATCGGTCGATCGTGTAGAAGGCCATCCAGCGGGTGCGGCACCGGATGCCACGTGCGGCGCGCAATGCCCTGGTCATGGTTCGTTTCCCGGTTTCGCCTTCCAGGGCGTTCATCATCTTCGACGAACCGTGGCTCGTGACGGCGATCAGTGTCCGGACGTTGCGCAGGAGCGGTGTGGTGCGGTTCGTGCCATCCGGCCGGTCCCACGCGACACCTCTGACCCACACCCGATCGAACCAGCCCTTCAACATCGCTGGTTGCCCCGACCACCAGGTGGGATACACGATGACCACGGTGTCGCACCACTGCAGGTTCTCGACGTACCGGGAGATGTCCGGGCGTTGCTCGGGATGCACTCGGTGATCGATGAGGTGCGCCGCCAGGTCGTGCGCGTCGAGTTCGGGGCGGAACCCGTCGGCGTAGAGGTCGCTCATGCGAACCTCGTGACCCGCCCGGCCGAGGCCTGCCAGCACTCGCTCGAGCGCCGCGCCGATGAACGACGCGTGCGTCGGGTGGCAGAAGACGACATAGGCCCTCATGATCGAACCCTCACCGGATCCTCATAGCGACCGGGCCAGACGATCGACCTTGACGAGGAACCGCTCGCGGTCGCTCACGTCCAGCGAGTCCATGCCGTACAACGGCAGCCAGGTGGAACGTGTCCTCACGCTGGTGCTGAGGCGCAGGGCCCGCAGGATCGTTCGTCGGCCGTTGTCGTTGATCAGCTTGACCGAGCGCCACGACGAGCCGTACGTGGCGACACCGACGAGACGCTTGACGTTGGTGAGCCCCGGCCGCACCTTGTGCCGCTCGTCGAACACGAACCCCACTCCCGGCACCATCACGCGTTCGAGCCAGCCCTTGAGCACTGCGGGCAGCGAGCTCCACCAGGTGGGGTAGACGAAGATCAGTGTGTGAGCATCTCGGAGGTCGGTGATGTGCTCGATCACCAGCGGGTCGACCACCGGCACGTCTCCGTGGTATGCCTCCCGCTCCTCGGCCGACATCGCGGCTCGGAACCCTTCGGCGTAGAGATCGTGGACGATCACGCGGTGGCCGGAGGCCTCGAGCCCTTCCCGCAACCGTGCCGCGATCGCATGGCTGAAGCTCGTTGGGTTTGGGTTGGCGACGATCACGACTGCCCGCATCTCGGTTCAGAAGCTACCGCGCTGCCGAGTAGCGGGAGGCCATCGCTTCGTGACGAGGGCGGGAACGATGCGCGAGCTCGCCGGCGCCGAGTCGACTCAGCGGCCGCCGCTGACATCGATGAACGCACCGGTGACGTAGCTCGCCGCGGACGAGGCGAGCCACAGCACGCCCGCCGCGACTTCGTCGGGGCTTCCCGCTCGGGCCATGGGCACCGTCGGAGCCATCCGCTCGAGCCGACCAGGTGGGGCATGCTCGTGGAAGTCGCTCTCCACCAGGCCGGGCCGCACACCGTTGACGCGGATCCCGCGCAGGGCGAGTTCGCGTGCGAGCCCGCTCGTCATCGTGTCGATCGCACCCTTGGACGCCGCATAGTGAACCCACACACCCGAGCCGCCCAGCACGGCCGCCCGCGAGGAGATGTTGACGATCGAGCCGCCGTCACCGCCGCGGTCGGTCGCCATGCGGGCCACGGCCTCTCGCGCACAGATGAACGCTCCGGTGACGTTGACCGACCAGAGCGAGGCCAGCATCGTTGCGTCGACCGAGTCGACGGTGCCGTAGCCGCCGGCGATGCCTGCGTTGTTCACCAGCACGTCCAGCCGACCGAACCGCTCGTCGAGTGCACGGAACATCGCAACGACCGCAGCCTCGTCGGCCACGTCGGCCCGGTGCACCAGCACGTCGGCTCCGGCGGCGCGCAGTTCGTCGGCCAACACGGGCACATGGTCGCCGGGCGTGACGTGATTGATCACCAGGTCGTAGTCGACGGCCGCCGCTCTGGCGATCGCAGCACCGATGCCTCGCGCTGCACCGGTGATGATCATCACGGGTCGACCGTTCATCGCGCGGCCCGTGCGCACAGGCGATCCCGGATCGCCGGCCACTCGTCAGGGATGATCGAGTACGCGGCCGTGTCGCGAACGGTGCCCCGCGTGGACTGCTCGCCCGCCGCCGGCCGATGGTTGCGCAGGATGCCTTCGAACGTGGCGCCGAGCCGTTCGATCGCGGCTCGGCTGCGTTCATTTCGAGCGTCGGTGCAGATGGCCACCCGTTCCACGTTCCACACCTCGAAGGCATGTTCGAGCAGCAACAGCTTGGCTTCGCTGTTCAGCGGCGTCTGCTGAGCATCGGACGCCAGCCAGGTGCCTCCGACCTCCACCTCGACGGGTGTCTCTCGACTCGCCCACCACGTGATGTTCAAGAAGCGCGTGCACCCCACCACGGCCTCGTCAGAGAGCCGCCGCTGGGCGAACGGCATGGCGGTGTCGTTCGACGCATCACCCAGCAACGCCGCGATGTGCGAGCGCATCGAGTCGAGGTCGCCCGGCACGAAGGTGAACCCGAAGGTGGAGCGATCGGTGGCCGCGGCGAGCAGTGCCGAGGCATGGTTCTCGGACAGCGGCTCCAGTTGAACGAACGAGCCGCGCAGAGTGAGAGGTTCGAGGCGCATCGCCCACCAGCTTGGCAGTACCGTCGCCGATCATGCGGGTGGTTTCGTGCAGCAGCTTCGGTCCTCTCACCAACCTCCAGGTCGTGGAGCGCGATCGGTTGCCGCTCGGACCCGACGAGATCCGCATCGCGGTCACCGCGGCTGGGGTCAACTTCGTCGACGCGCTGTTCGTGCAGGGTCTGTACCAGATCAAGCCGCCACTTCCGTTCGTGCCTGGCAACGAGGTGGCGGGTGCGGTCAGCGAGGTGGGTGCCGACGTGACGAGTCTGCGGGTGGGCCAGCGTGCGTTCACCAACGTCGGCCTCGGTGGATATGCGAGCGAGGTCGTCGTGTCTGCCAAGCGGGCCGCAGTGACGCCTGAGTCGATGACCGACGGTCAGGCGGCAACCTTCACGCAGAGCTACTCCACGGCGTGGTTCGCGCTCGCCAAGCGGGCACGGGTGACGGCTGGGCAATCGATGCTGGTGCTCGGTGCCGGAGGTGGCGTGGGCCTCGCCGCGGTAGATGTCGGCCGGTCGCTCGGGATGACCGTCATCGCGGCCGCGTCGTCGGCCGACAAGCGCGCTGCCGCCTCGGAGCGCGGCGCGGCGGCGGTGATCGACTCGAGCATCGAAGACGTGAAGGCGCGCGCCAAGGAACTCGCGCTCGAGCTCACGGGTGATGGCACCGGCGTCGACGTGGTGTACGACCCCATCGGCGGGACCCAGGGTGAGCAGGCGCTTCGGGCCTTGCGTGAGGACGGGCAGTTCCTGGTGATCGGGTTTGCGTCCGGGGCGATCCCGCAGTTGCCGGCCAACCAGGTCCTCCTGCGCAACCGTCGGGTCACCGGCGTCGACTGGGG